>CAZUZZ010000259.1:0-3209 GCA_964625055.1 uncultured Bacteroides sp.
CAGCGCAGCATCTGTACGGTATCAGAAGGATTGAGCACCACAAGAAGCTTCTCCTCGCTGCTCTTTCGCACATAGGCAAGGGGGTAATTTTCAATCTCTAAAAATTCAATCGCGGCATCGTTGTGAAGAGCTGCATGATCCTGTCTGCAGGCGATCAGCCGTTTCACCTCGCTGTAGAGCGAATCCGCATCGTCTCTCTGCGCCGCCACTGTCGGACGATCCGCCGCCTTGTCCTGGGGAATATAAAGCTTCTCCGTCGCCGCCGCAGAAAAGCCCGCATTCACAGAGGCATCCCACTGCATGGGCGAACGGGCGCCGGTCCGCTCATAACCGCCCTCCACAGAGGAAAGTCCCTCCACATAGCGCATCCCAATCTCGTCGCCGTAATAGATAAAGGGAGCACCCGGCATAGTAAGCAGAAATGCAAAAGCAATCTTCATCTCCTCCGGTGTAAGCCGCCTTGCCAGTCTTTCCATATCGTGATTTCCCGACGGAATACAGATGAGACCGCCACAGGACTTCGCGTAGCTCTCCTGATATTTCTTCCAAAAATCCGCAACGTCACCCTTACCTCTCCTGGAAAACCAGGGCTCGTCACAGCGGAACAGATCATTGTAATGGGAAGGCCCAAAGTGCAGTAAGAAGTCCATATGAAAACCGCCCGCCAGAGACTTGTCCGGCTCGCCCCACTCGGAGACCAGCACCGCCTCAGGAAACTCCCCATCTAAAAATTCCCGCACATTCTGCCACAGACTGATCGTTCCCTTGCTATCCTCGTCGTTCTTGACAAGAGAGTGCGCCATATCCACCCGGAAGCCGTCACAACCTGCCTGAAGCCAGAACCGCATCACATCCTTCATGGCCTCTCTCGTAGCTACGGGCCCTGGCGCATCCATAGCCTGCTGCCATTTTTTCTCGGGATTGGGCTTATAGTATCCGTAATTCAGAGCCGGCTGATGGGAAAAGAAATTGACCCCACAGGCGCCTACGCGCTCGGAAATCCCCTTCAGTGCATTCATGCCGTCCGGCTCCTCCCATGTGCTGTCCGTCCAGACATAGCGGTCGGTATACTCGTTTCGCTCCGCCTTCATGGACTCGCGAAACCATTTATGATTCACCGACGTGTGACCGGGCACCAGATCGAGAAGTATATGCATATCCCTCTTATGTACTTCCTCAAAAAGCCGCACCAGATCCGCATTGGTGCCGTAGCGCGGCGCCACGGTATAATAATCCTCCACGTCATACCCCGCATCATAGAAGGGCGACTGAAAGCAGGGGTTCAGCCAGAGCGCATTGCAGCCAAGCTCCTTAATATAATCCAGTTTTTCGATGATACCCTGTATGTCACCGATGCCATCGGCATTGGTATCCCGGAATGACTGGGGATAAATTTCGTAAAAAACCGCTGTGTTAAGCCAATCTGGTCTGCCTGTCATAATAGATTCCTCCTCTATAGGTTTTTTCTAAGTACAACTATAACAACAACTCCTCCATCTTCGCAAGTGCCTCCTCCGTCAATACAAGCAGAGTCTCCTCATCCTTCTCAATCACCCCGCATTTTCGATAATGAAGATAGAATGCCGGGCCTCCCTTGGGATCGAACCGCAGTTTCCCCTGATAATCACTGATAAGAAGAGGTATATTCTCCACTTTGATCGGCGCATCGGGCCGCAGAACAAACTGCACCCTCTCATTCTTCCCCTTCACCTCCGGCATATAAAGCCTGTGCGCATGGGATCTGATCAGAGCGATCCGCAGAAGATTTTCCGCCGACTTCGGAATTTGACCAAATCGGTCAAGGAGTTCTTCTCTCATATCGTCGCACTCCTGCTCATTGTCGATACCCGCGATCCGTTTATAGATATCCAGCTTCTGCACCTCGTTTATGATATAAGCGGGCGGAATATAGGCATCCACATCCAGATCCACCAGCGTATTGAAATCCTCCATGACGGAAATTCCTTTTTTCGTCTTGACCGCCTCGTTCAGCATCTTGCAGTAGAGATCATACCCCACCGCCTGCATATGTCCGTGCTGACTCTTTCCCAGAAGACTGCCCGCGCCGCGGATCTCCAGATCCCGCATGGCAATCTTAAAGCCGCTCCCCAGATCCGTAAATTCCCGGATAGCCTCAAGACGCTTCTCCGCCACTTCCTTTAACACCTTATCCCGCTTATACATGAGAAAGGCATAGGCCGTTCGATTGGAACGCCCCACACGGCCCCTGAGCTGATAGAGCTGAGAAAGCCCCATCTGATCAGAGTCATGGACGATCATGGTATTTACGTTGGAAATATCCAATCCGGTCTCTATGATGGTGGTCGCCACCAGCACATCGATCTCTCCGCTGACAAAATCATACATGATCCGCTCCAGCTCGGACTCCTTCATCTGCCCGTGCGCATAGGCCACATTGGCTTCCGGCACCAGCTCCCTGAGTGCTGCCGCCACATCCGCTATGTTATTGACCCGGTTATAGACATAGTAGATCTGTCCTTCCCTTGCCAGCTCTCTGACAATGGCTTCTCTCACCAGCTCCTCGTTGTACTCGCAGACAAAGGTCTGGATCGGCAGCCTGTCCTCCGGCGCTTCTTCCAGCACGCTCATATCCCGGATGCCCACCAGACTCATATGCAGCGTCCGGGGAATGGGAGTCGCCGTCAGGGTCAGAACGTCCACGTTTTCTTTCAGCTTTTTGATCTTTTCTTTATGTGCCACACCGAAACGCTGTTCCTCATCGATGATGAGAAGCCCCAGATCCTTATAGGCCACATCCGCGGAGAGTACCCGGTGGGTGCCGATCACGATATCCACCATACCCTTTTTCAGATCCGCTATGGTTTTTTTCTGCTCCGCCGCCGTACGGAACCGGGACAACAGATCGATCCGCACCGGAAAATCTTTCATCCTCTGCACAAAGGTATTATAATGCTGCTGCGCCAGAATCGTCGTAGGCACCAGATAGACTACCTGTTTATTCTCCTGTACCGCCTTAAAGGCTGCACGGATCGCTATCTCCGTCTTGCCATAGCCCACATCTCCGCAGATCAGACGATCCATGATCTTATCGCTCTCCATGTCCTCCTTAGTGGCAGCGATGGCCGCAACCTGATCCTCTGTCTCCTCAAAGGGAAACATCTCCTCAAATTCCCTCTGCCACACCGTATCCTGCCCATAGCAGTAGCCCTTAGCCGACTGTCTGACAG
>CAZUZZ010000260.1:0-3172 GCA_964625055.1 uncultured Bacteroides sp.
GTGCCGGAGATGGAGATGGTAAGACTTGTCAGCTCCGGAACTGAGGCGGTGATGAGCGCGGTGCGCGTGGCAAGAGGGTTCACGGGCAGGGAAAAGATCATCAAATTTGCGGGCAATTATCACGGACACTCAGACGGGCTGTTGGTGAAGGCGGGTTCCGGGCTTATGACGCAGTCGGTACCGGACAGCGCGGGAGTGCCGGCGGGTTATGCGGCGAGCACCCTGACGGCGGTGTATAACGACGAGGAATCCGTGAAAAGATTGATGGAAGAAAATCACGGGCAGGTGGCGGCGATTGTGGTGGAGCCGGTGGCAGCCAACATGGGTGTAGTGCCGCCGAAGCCGGGATTTCTGGAATTCCTGCGCAGGATCACGGAAGACGAGGGCGCGCTTCTTATCTTTGACGAGGTCATTACGGGATTTCGGCTGGCGCTGGGCGGAGCCACAGAGTACACGGGTGTGTCGGCGGATCTGCACACCTTTGGCAAGATCGTAGGCGGCGGTATGCCTCTGGCGGCCTATGGCGGCAGAAAGGATATTATGTCCTGCGTGGCGCCGCTGGGATCTGTCTATCAGGCGGGAACATTGTCGGGAAATCCTGTGGCGGTGACGGCAGGGATCACGACATTGAAGATTCTGATGGAGGATAGAGGAATTTATGAGCGGCTCGACCGGCGGGCAGCGAAACTGGCGGAGGCATACAGGCAGGAGGGGCTGATTGTAAACCGTGCAGGCTCCTTGCTTTCGGCCTTTTTTGTTCCGGGCTGGGATGGCGCTGCGGACAGGCCGGGAGGCCGGGAGGAAAGCAGTCGGAGTATAGAAAACTATGAGGACGCCTGCAAGTGCGATAAACAGGTTTTTGCGGCTTATTTTAACAGAATGCTGGAACGTGGCATCTATGTGGCGCCTTCCCAGTTTGAGGCCATGTTTGTATCGGACGCCCATACCGATGCGTTGATCGAAGCTACCTGCGAGGCGGTCAGAGCGTGTGTGCGACAGGAAGAGAGTTGAAAAATATGCTTTTTTATTTAATCAAAAAGAGGTATGATAGCAATATCAGATTCTAAGGAAAAACGGACGGAGGGAAATCATGGACAGACAAAACCTGACACTGCTTACCGACCTGTATGAACTGACGATGATGCAGGGCTATTTTAAAAACAAGGATCAGAACGAGACGGTGATCTTTGACGCGTTTTACCGCAACAATCCCTGTGACGGCGGATTTGCCATTATGGCGGGTCTGGAGCAGCTGATACAGTATATCAAAGAGCTGCATTTTGAGCAGGAGGATATCGACTATCTGGCGAGTTTGGGTATTTTTGAGCCGGATTTTCTTGAATACCTGAAAAACTTCAGATTTACCGGGGACGTTTACGCGATTCCGGAAGGGACGGTGGTATTTCCCAGAGAGCCGCTTGTGAAGGTCATTGCGCCGATCATGCAGGCACAGCTTGTGGAGACGGCGATCTTAAATATCATTAACCATCAGAGTCTGATCGCCACAAAGGCGGCGAGAGTCTGTTATGCGGCTCAGGGGGATGGGGTGATGGAGTTTGGTCTGCGCCGGGCCCAGGGACCCGATGCGGGCACTTACGGAGCCAGGGCGGCAGTCATCGGCGGCTGTATCGGCACCTCCAATGTGCTCTGCGGGCAGCTCTTCGATGTGCCGGTCAAAGGCACCCATGCCCACAGCTGGATTATGAGCTTCCCGGATGAGTACACTGCCTTTAAGACCTACGCCAATATGTATCCATCCGCCTGCATTTTGCTTGTGGATACCTACGATACCTTAAAATCCGGCGTGCCAAACGCCATTCGCGTCTTTAAAGAGATGCGGGAAGCCGGCATCCGGCTTGGCTATTACGGCATCCGTCTGGACAGCGGCGATCTGGCGTATCTCTCCAAGAAGGCGAGAAAAATGCTGGACGAGGCAGGATTTCCTGATGCGGTGATCTCGGCTTCCAACGATCTGGATGAATTTCTGATCCAGAGTCTGAAGGATCAGGGCACAAAGATCACTTCCTGGGGTGTGGGCACGCACCTGATCACATCCAAGGACTGTCCTTCTTTCGGCGGCGTGTATAAGCTGGCGGCGATCATGGGGCGGGACGGAAAGTTTATTCCGAAGATCAAGCTCTCTGAGAACACGGAGAAGGTGACCAATCCCGGCAACAAGACGGTCTACCGCATTTACGATAAAGAGAGCGGCAAGATCCGCGCGGATCTGATCTGTCTGGCGGACGAGGTATATGACGAGAAGGAGCAGCTTATGCTCTTTGATCCGGCAGAGCCTTGGAAAAAGACGATGCTGGCGGGCGGGAGCTATACCCTGCGGGAGATCATGATGCCGATCTTTAAAAACGGTGAATGCTGTTATACGTCCCCGAAGGTGATGGATATCCGCGCTTACTGTCAGGAGGAGCAAAATACGCTGTGGGATGAGACGAGGCGTCTGGTGAATCCGCACAAGGTACACGTAGATCTCTCCAGTAAACTTTATGATACCAAGATCATGTTGCTTGACCAAATGAGTCAGTGAGGTGCAATGAATGAACAAGTGTAGATATATGACCGCACTTGCTTTGACGGCAGTATTGTGCTGTTGTCTGTTTCCTGCCGGGACTGTGTTTGCATCATTGGAAAAGACGGATGACGGGGCTGTGCTTGCAGAATATGAGGAGTACTGCGATCGCTTGATGTCCATACAGGATCAAAGCGGAATAGAAGAAAGCGGCTTTCGTGTGGTGGAGGATCAGATTTTTCCTCTGGAACCGGACGAGGAGGACAGCATCCTTATGGTTCCGGCTTTTGATAAGCTCTATAACCGGCTTGCTGTGTTTATTGTGGACAGGGACGGGCAGATTCTCTATCGGACGGAGCAGCTGGAAACCAACTACTGTATCAAAGGACGTATGAAGCAGCCGATACAGTCGATTGCCGCAGTCTCTTTTCAGGATCTGAATCGGGATGGGAAAATGGACATCATTCTCATCACTTCCTGTGTTAACGAGAGTGAGGCGTATGCGGGTAAGACGTATAAGGTGGGGGATGTGCTTTTCCAGAACAAGAGCGGTAACAGCTTCTACAGGGATTACCGGATCTCCGATAAGATCAATCGTTTTGGCATGAATAAGAGTGCGGAATCCATCACTGCCTTTGTCAGAGACGG
>CAZUZZ010000261.1:0-3141 GCA_964625055.1 uncultured Bacteroides sp.
AGTGCTCTCATAATTTCTGATGTGCAGATTCTTGTGTGCAGGTATTGTCACAAAATATACTTTTACATCATTTGCAGTACTTTCCATACTTGTTCCTCCAATACTTATTAAGTAGCAATCAAACGGCTTAATGATAGTGCGAAGGACAACAGGAACAGGATTACGGCGGTATTCGCTGGGTGTTATACCATAGGCATCCTTAAAAGAACGGGAAAAAGCTTCATGACTGGCAAAACCATAATCCAGCGCAATTTCTAAAAGACTTTTTGAGCTGTCCCGAACCTCTTTTAACGCAAAAGCGAGTGTGCGATGCCGCAAGTAATCACGAAAGTGCATGCCGGAGATTTCTATGAATTTACGAGAAATATAATATTCCGAATAGCCTAACTTTTGAGAAAGAGAAGACAGTGTAATTGTTTCATCATTGCATTTCTTAATACACGCATCAATTTCTTCTACGATTGTCTGTACCAGGCTATACCATTCGCTCATCTCTTTTGGCCCCTCTTTTTGATTGCTCTATCATAGTTATACAGAAGCAGTAATAGATTGTCTTGATTTCGATTGCAACTCCATATACCAGCTATAGCCGGTGAAGATCACCGTTCTTTTTTCACCCTGAAAAAGCGGGGCGGTAGACTGTTCAAACCATTTACGAACGTTTTTGATAGAGTTTCCACCGCCCTCGATCCTTGCATTCACGTTTGACTGGATCATCATGAATTCGATAAAGGAATCCTGATCAAATTCATATTCTATTTCATGTTGGATTTGATCTTTCATCAGAAAACCGTATGGTGCTACATCTTCCTCTGTCCAGACGGATTCGTTGCGGAACGGTCTCGGGAACTCTTTTAAATAAGCATCATGCCACCAGGCGGTGTATGCGGGACAGTCTTTCATTTTGTCTGAGATACAGAAATCATAGACCAACAGATAGCTGTGGTCGCTCATCACGTGGCCCAATTTCTTTAAAAAGAGGTCTCTATCTACCCACTGAACCACACCGGCGGCAGTGACGATATCAAATCTCTTGTCAAATTCTGGCAGTTCCTCGGCTTTGCTCACAAGAAAATCGTATTCCTCTGCACTGGCGCATACTTCTCTTGCAACGTTGATCATCTCTTTGGAAATATCGGTTCCCGTTACGTGGCGGCAGATCATTTTCAGTGCTTTTGAGGACAGACCGGCACCACAGCCAATATCCAGTCCGTTGAAAAAGATCTGGGAAGTGACATCCCTCTGGAATCGCTCTATGATCTGCTTATGTAAGAAAGGACGCTTTTTGTAACCTTCTGCAATTCTCTGAAAATCGAAATCTTTTGCATTCATTTATCTTATTTTGTTTCCTTTCATGCTTTTTTATCTCTCTCATCAGCAATACAAAAATTTTAGCATACGCCTGGTTGAAACACAAATAGAATGAAACGTATGAAACGTCTTGAATATTCTGACAAAATATTTATAAAAACATCATTGTAAAACAATCTGACAATTTGCTGTAAAGTCTATATTTACATTCTGCCGAAACGGGTGTATTATTGTATACGTGTAGATTGCAAAGGAGCGCTAGATGGTTTCTTTGCGATCTTTTTCTATTAGGATAACAGCATAGAGAGGAGAGAAGAGCTATGTTTGATGTAAAGACGGATATTCCCGCTTCCCCGCTTCACCGGGCGGAATTTGAGCACGATGCCTGCGGTATCGGCGCCTGTGTGAATATCAAGGGGAAAAAGAGCCGTGCCACCGTGGAAAATGCGCTGAAGATCGTTGAGAATCTGGAGCACAGGGCCGGTAAGGACGCGGAGGGAAAGACCGGTGACGGTGTGGGGATTCTGACCCAGATGCCCCATAAATTTATGGTCAAGGTGACTAAGGAGCTGGGCTTTTCCATCGGCGGGGAGAGAGAGTACGGTGTGGGAACCTTTTTTCTCCCACAGGATGAATTGCAGCGCAATCAGGCGAAAAAGATGTTTGAGATCATTGCCAAGAAGGAAGGGCTGGAGTTCTTAGGCTGGCGTGATGTGCCTACGGTGCCTTCTGTTCTCGGTCACAAGGCGGTGGAGTGTATGCCCTGCATCATGCAGGCGTTTATCAAAAAGCCGGCCAATGTGGAGAAGGGGCTTGAATTTGACAGAAAGCTGTATATTTTAAGGCGTACCTTTGAGCAGTCTACGGATGTGACTTATGTGGTCAGTCTTTCCAGCCGTACCATCGTGTACAAGGGAATGTTCCTGGTGGGGCAGCTTCGTACCTTCTTTTCCGATCTGCAGGATAAGGATTACGAGTCGGCTATTGCCATAGTGCACTCCCGTTTTTCCACCAACACGAATCCAAGCTGGGAGCGGGCGCATCCGAACCGCTTTATCGTACATAACGGGGAGATCAACACTATACGGGGCAATGCGGATAAGATGCAGGCCAGAGAGGAAAACATGGAGTCCGAGCATCTGGAAGGACAGATGCACAAGATTCTGCCTGCCATCAACGCTTCGGGATCGGATTCCGCGATGCTTGACAATACGCTGGAATTTCTGGTGATGAGCGGTATGCCCTTGCCCCTTGCGGTGATGATCACGATTCCGGAGCCGTGGGAGAACAATAAGACCATGTCCCAGAAGAAGAAAGATTTTTACCAGTATTATGCGACGATGATGGAGCCCTGGGACGGGCCTGCCTCCATCCTCTTTTCCGATGGCGATATCATGGGTGCGGTGCTTGACCGAAACGGTCTACGTCCTTCCCGCTATATGATCACTGACGATGACACGCTGATTCTCTCCTCTGAGGTGGGCGTATTGGAGATGGATCCGGCAAAGATCGTGGTGAAGGAACGGCTGCATCCCGGAAAGATGCTGTTAGTGGATACGATTCAGGGACGGGTCATCGACGACGATGAGCTGAAGGAGAAGTATGCTTCCGCACAGCCCTACGGCGAGTGGCTGGACAGCAGGCTGGTGGCTTTGAAGGATTTAAAGATTCCCAACCAGCGTGTGCCGGAGTTTACTAATGAAGAGAGGCAGCGCATGCAAAAGGCTTTCGGCTATACTTATGAGGATCTGAGAACCAGTATTCTGCCGATGGCGAAGAATGGCGCGGAGGCTATCGCGGCCATGGGCGTAGACACGCCGATTCCGGTGC
>CAZUZZ010000262.1:0-3138 GCA_964625055.1 uncultured Bacteroides sp.
CCTGACGACCGTTGCTGTGGGTGATGGTGAGCTGATAATCGGCTTCCACCAGATCCGCCAGCGCTTTGGCGGTCACCTTGACGGCATCCCATTGTTCTAATGTTGTATAACCAAGCGCCTCATGTCCGAGAGAGACGACTGCTCTTTTCTTACTCATAGTAACCTCCGATCAGTAAAGTTTCGGGCGGGGATTTCTGCCGCGCCGCTTATCCCAAGTATATCAAACCCTCTTTCTTTTGTATAGAATGGTTTTGTGAAAATTATGTAAACGTAATAAATTCTGCTGAAGTGGGGAAAATGCCTAAATGATAGGATCCCGTAAGACCACGCGAAGACATATATATCCTTCTTTTGGTAATGTTATGTAAATTAGTTGTAGCATTTGCATAAAAATACAAGTGAAATTTAATGACGATATGGTTAAAATATACAGAAAATAGTTTGACAGGAGAAAAAAGCGCTTGTATAATATTAATATTAGTTAGGTGTAAAAGAGGATACCAAAGATGACAGAAAACGAACAGGCACCATGAGAAAGGTATCAGAGGTAACGGTATGGGTATGGACTACTTGGAAACACTGCAGAATATGTCGCTGGAGCAGATTCAATCGGTCATTGAGATCATGCAGCAGACATCCGATGCATATATGTATATTTTAGATTTGAATACGGACACCTATATGGTGGCGGAAAAGGCGACTAAACGCTTTCCTATCGACGCTGCCGTGAATGAGGACTGCATGAAGACGCTCAAGAAAGTGGTGTATCCTGCTGATCATGCGATGCTTGCCGCGGATCTGGATAAATGCCGTTCGGGTGAGAAGGATGATCATGCTTTGGAATACCGTTGGGTAGACCGCAAGAACAGGGCAGTCTGGATCAACTGCAAAGGGGTTGTGGTAACAGGTGCGGAGGGGCACAGGCTGCTGATCGGTGCGGTCAGTGAAATAGGTAAGAAGGCGAAGGCCGATAATATCACAGGGCTTCGCAGAGAGGTGAGATTCCGGCTGAATGCGGAGGCGCTGCTGCGGGATAAGCCTGCGTCGATCCGGTTTATGATGCGTGTCGGTATTGATAATTTTAAAGAGATCAATGAGAAAGAGGGCGTTGAGGCCGGCGACGAGGTGCTGCAGGAGCTGGCGGAATGTATTTTAGATATAGTGGACGAGAGCGTGGATGTCTATCGGCTGGTGGCTGACGAATTTATGATCGTGAACGCGGCGGATATCGAGACACGGCAGCCGCATGAGATTTACAGGCAGATCCAGAATAAGATAGTGACTATGGTCAAGAACAAAGAGTACAGCCGTTTCTACACCGTATCCGCGGGAGTGCTGGACGGAGATTTTGCCGGCAGAAGCGTGGAAGAACTGATGCGGTTCACGGAGTTTGCCCTGAATGAGGCCAAGCGCAACGGCAGAAACCAGATGATGGTCTTTGACCGGAAAGCCTATGACATTTATCTGGAACGGCTGAATATGCGCAAGGCCATGAGGCAGGATATTAGCAATGATTTCAAAGGCTTTGAGGTATATTATCAACCCATTGTTTCTACCCCTGATTATAAGCTGATCGGTGCAGAGGCGCTTTTGCGCTGGCGCAATGAAGAGTACGGAAATGTGTCTCCGGCGGTGTTTATTCCGATTTTGGAGGAGAGCGGCCTGATCATCCCGGTGGGGAAATATGTGCTCTGGGAGGCGGCGAGAACCTGCAAGAAGTGGAAAGAGTATATTCCGGAGTTTCATGTAAACGTAAATCTTTCCTATGTACAACTCTATCGGAGCGATCTGATGAAGGATGTGGATAAGTGTATCCAGGAAGTAGGGATCGATCCTGAGAGCCTTGTTTTAGAGCTGACGGAGAGCGGATATATAGAGACGAATGAGCGTATCAAGGCGCTTTTCAGAGACCTGAAGGAGAAAAAGATCGATCTTGCGCTGGATGATTTCGGTACCGGATATTCCAATATGCGTTATCTGAAAGAGATAGATGTAAAGACTGTGAAGATTGACAGATCCTTTGTGGTACAGGCGCTTCAGAACGATTATGACTATAATATCATCAGTCATATCATAGATATGGTGCACAGCCTGGGTTCGGTGGTGTGCATGGAGGGGATCGAGGAGAAAGAGGAGCTTGCCAAGATGATGGCGACGAAGCCGGATATGATACAGGGCTATTATTTTGGAAAGCCCACGCCGGCAGAGCGGTTTGAGGAGGAATTTCTGCAGGCTACAGGTTCTCTCTGATACGGATATCCACATCGACAAAGTTGTTTTCAGAAGCGGGGCTCTCTCCTGTGGTCAGATAGGTAAACAGGATAGAGAGAGGAAGAAATCCCTGATGAAAGGGCTGTTGGCAGATGGTAGCTGCAATCAGTCCTTTTTGCATATATTCGCGGGTGGTGGGTACCATATCGTTTGTTATGACAGCTGTGTCATTTTTGCGGCCGGAAGCTTCGATGGCACGACAGCCGCCGTAGACACCGCCGGCAGTAAAATAGAAGGCATTGATCTCGGGATGGTCTGCAAGCAGCTGCGTCGTCAGTGTATAGCTCTCTGTGTCGTCGTCGTTGTTGTTTACGATATCCGCGATGCGGATGCGGGGATGGGAACGGATCACCTGAGAGAAGCCGGCGATACGCTCTGTGTGGCACAGGATGTTCCGGGAGCCGGATACGATGCCCACATATACTTCGCCCTTGGTCATAAGGCGCATAAGGCCGGCGGCAGCTTCTCCGGAACGGAAGAAATTACTGCCCACATAGGCAAGGCGCTTGGAATTTTCGATATCGGTGTTCAGCGTAACTACGGGAATGCCCTGATCACAGAGATTGTTGATCTTTTCCCGGATGGCATCATCGTTGTAGGGGGAGATGGCAAGACCGTTGATACCCTCAGAGAGAAGTGTATCTATGGCGGACAGCTGTTGCTTCAGGCTGTATTCAGTCTGCCTGATGAGGACGCTGCAGTTGTACCCTTCCAGTTCCTCCGCTTTTTCATGTACGCCCAGGAGCACATCGTCAAAGAACGGATTGCCTATACCAAGAAGGACCACGCCAAGCTTCAGGTGCTTTTTCTGGGCGGCAAGGACGAGGCCCGCTGTGTTTGGCTGGTAGTCGAGCTTGCGGACACTCT
>CAZUZZ010000263.1:0-3134 GCA_964625055.1 uncultured Bacteroides sp.
AACAGCAGTGTCATAGATGTCGAGTCTGCGGAGAACAGCCAGGGCAAAGTGACCTATGATTATGTGCTGGGGGTATATGATTTTCTGGAAAAGCTGCTGCAGAAATATCCGGATATATTGATAGAAGGATGCAGCGGCGGCGGCGGAAGGTTTGATGCCGGGATGCTGTACTACACGCCGCAGATCTGGTGCAGCGACAACACGGATGCGTTGGACAGGCTGCGGATCCAATATGGCACCTCCTTCTTTTACCCGATCTCCACGGTGGGCGCCCATGTGTCGGCTGTGCCGAATCATCAGACAGGCCGCAGCGTGAGCCTGCATACCAGAGGTGTGGTGGCGATGGCGGGGAGCTTTGGCTATGAACTGAATCCCGAAAAGCTGTCCACAGAGGAAAAAGAGGCTGTCAAAGAGCAGATCAGACTGTATAAGGAGCAGGAATCGTTGGTTCGGAAGGGGACATATCATCGCCTGTCAGATCCTTTCCGGGAATCTTACGCGGCGTGGCTGTTTGTATCGGAAGCGAAAGATAGGGCATTTTTGAGTGTCGTCATGCTGGAAATACATGGCAATATGCCGGTGAGCTATGTGAGATTGAGAGGCCTGGAGCCGCAGGCGGTGTATCGGGATGCGGAGAGCGGCAGGTGTTATTATGGTGCAGACCTGATGGAGGCCGGCCTTCCCATGCCGGTGGAGCAGAAGGAGTACCCGGCGTATCAGATTGAGCTGGTCAGGGAGCGGTGAAGCATTGTGACGGAGGTAACTATGAGAGGCAAAAAGGAAGAGATATCGCAGACGAAGGAGAAGGTATCACGGGCGGAAGCGACTTACAGAAAACGATTTGACAGGCATCTGGATGAGCTTAGATGGCTGTATATGGAGTTGTATGACAACGGTTCCATGTTTGCGGAGCTGTGTGATAATCTTCACCGCTTCTATGAAGAGCGTGCCAACGATCTGAAAAAACTGGACCGGGAGAGAGAGAAGGCGCCCGACTGGTATAAAAAGAACGATATGCTGGGCATGATGCTTTATATTGATAATTTTGCAGACAATCTTCAGGGCGTACAGGAAAAGCTGGATTACCTGAAAAGCTGTAACGTCAATTATATTCATCTGATGCCCTTCCTGGATACCCCTAAGGGACGTTCCGACGGCGGCTATGCGGTGGCGGATTTTCGCAGGGTGCAGCCCCAGCTGGGAACCATGAAGGATCTGGAAAGTCTGACGGCGGCCTGCCGGAAAGAGGGAATCAATGTCTGTATGGACTTTGTCATGAACCACACCTCCGAGGATCATGAGTGGGCGAAGCGGGCGAGAGCGGGAGAGGGCGAATATATGAGCCGCTACTTCTTCTTTGACAATGACGCCATTCCCAACGAATATGAGAAGACGGTGCCCCAGGTGTTCCCCACCACCGCACCGGGCAATTTCACCTGGCTTGCGGATGCGGGACATTTTGTGATGACCTCCTTCTATCCGTACCAATGGGATCTGAACTATAAGAATCCCCGGGTGTTTAACGAGATGATGTACAATTTTCTCTTCCTTGCCAACAAGGGAATGGATGTGATACGGATCGATGCCGTGCCGTATATCTGGAAGGAGTTACATACCTCCTGCCGGAATTTAAAGCAGGTACATACGATCGTGCGCATGATGCGCATGATCAGCGAGATCGTATGTCCCGGTGTGCTGCTGCTGGGCGAGGTGGTGATGGAGCCGGAGAAAGTAGCTCCTTATTTTGGCACTGTTGAGAAACCGGAGTGCCATATGCTCTACAATGTGACCACAATGGCTACCACCTGGCATACGGTGGCGACGCGGGATGTCAGCCTGTTAAAGAGGCAGCTTGATATTGTAAACGGACTGCCGAAAGAGTATGTGTTTTTAAATTATCTGCGCTGCCATGATGATATCGGCTGGGGGCTGGATTATGATACACTGCGCCTGGAGGGAATCGATGAGCGTGCCCATAAGCAGTATCTGAACGATTATTTTCAGGGATACGCGGGGGAAAGCAGCAGCAGGGGTGAGCTGTACAATGCCGATCCTGTTTCGGGAGACGCCAGATTCTGTGGGACTACGGCATCTATGTGCGGCGTGGAAAAGGCAGGATATGAACAGGATGAGGAGGCCATGGAGCGGGCTGTCAGACTGGATGTGACGCTTCACGCCTATATGTTCATGCAGTCCGGGATTCCCGTACTCTACAGCGGAGACGAGATCGGACAGCTAAACGACTACAGCTATAAAGAGGATCCGGACAAGGCGGCGGATTCGCGCTACATTCACCGGGGTAACATGAACTGGACGCTGGCAAAACAAGCGCAGGATGAAAAGAGTGTGGAGGGACGGATCTTTTCGCAGCTCGACCGATTGGAAAAGATAAGAAAGTCGGAGAAGGCGTTTGTCACGCAGGCTGACAGCCGGACGATAGATACCGGGGACAGAAATGTCCTGTGCATCGGCAGAACCTATGAGGGAGAGGAGATTCTGGGACTGTTTAATTTCAGTGGACAGGACAAGAAGCTGACCTTGCAGGAGCCGGAGGGAGCGTATGTGGATCTGATATCCGGTGAGAAAGTGCGGTTGGAAGAGATCGCGCTTCCGGCTTACGGGTTTTGCTATTTAAAGACGTCGGTCAGAAAGAAGTAAGAAGGGAGCGACGCTCCATAACTAGAAATTAGCTATGGAGCGTCACTCTCTATCCAGCTAATGTTTCAGCAAATATCTGTTTTAATACATTGTAGGGGATCGTTTGCCCTATGTATATTTGTAACATACCTTTAGAGGTGGTTTTGCAGCCATCTAATTGCTCCATATGTGAAGCGATCGCAAATGCTTCAATATTGATATGATCTTTAAACGGAATCAATCCCAGATATTCTTTTACGTTTTCCTTCATATGACTTTTCACCTGCTTCGTTTTACATTATACTACAATATCAATATTGACCAAGGTAAATCGCCTCTAGTAAAACTTGGAAAACGCATCGACTTTAGTCACTCCATCGACATGAATAAACACATCCATATAATCTACGCCATCCTTTGTATACTCATACTCAAAGCAGCTTATGATGTTATCCTGTTGTTTTTCTTTGAAATGGTTTGCCTGCAAATATTCCATG
>CAZUZZ010000264.1:0-3132 GCA_964625055.1 uncultured Bacteroides sp.
GCTGTCAGCTCCAGCAGATATCCCATATTTTGTATCAGAGATCCCACCAGAAAGTATTCCATCAGCTTCTGTTCTCTGGAGCCATCCCCGTTCAATAACAGCACCAGTGCCACAAAAATTGCGGCGATCGCTATGATCTCCAAACCTAAAAATGCTATACTCATGTTTTCTCTCTCCTGCCTTACTCTCCTGCCATATCAGGCTCTTGCTTTCAAAAAGCTGATAAACTCCGGCTTCGGCAGTGGCTTGGAGAAGAAATATCCCTGAATAAAGTCACATTGCAGTTCCGTGAAGAAATCCAGCATTTCCTGTGTCTCGATACCTTCCACCACGATCTCCATATTGATATCTTTGAGCATCGCCACCGTATTCTTGAGCACTACCCGCATCTTGGGGTTGTGCTGATCATCCACAAAGGATTTATCCAGTTTAATGATCTTAACGGGCATCTGGATCACGCGCTTGATATTGGAATAGCCTGTCCCATAATCATCCAAAGAGAAGGAAATCCCCGCCTGCTCCAACTTCCTCAGATTTTCCTCCAGAATCTCCTGCATATGGCTTGCACTTGCCGCCGTCTCCGTGATCTCCAGATTGATCGTCTCAGTCGGAACACGATATCTGTCCATGATCCCCAGCACATTGTCTGCCAGATTTCCCCGCATACACTGCGCTACCGACAGATTCACCTCTATGTATTCCAACCCCAGCGCACTGAACTCACTGCTGGCGATAAAACGGCACACTTCCTCCAGCACATAATCTCCGATTCTGTGTATGGCACCGCTTTTCTCCGCCGCCGTGACTATGATCTCCGGCGAGATAAATCCATAGTTGGGATCAAATAATCTAAGTAATGCTTCCGCAGAAACAAACCGTCCCTTCTCCACCGAATAGATTGGCTGGTAATACACCTGAAACCGTTTAAACTCCAAGGCCTCCTCGATAATCTTATCGATGTTGCTCTGAATTTGAACCAGATCCTTATGAAAGATATCCTCCACGTGCATGACCCGACCCTCGTACTTAAGCTTCTCATGGAAGTCCGTACCAAAGGTCATAAGCATCTTAAAATCTGTGATCTCCTCCGGGCAGCGCGCCAGTACCACAAAAGGGTGCCGATTGATATCCAGATCATTTAAATCCATTTTTTCCTTCAGGCTCTCCACCAGCATATCCGCCGTCTTGACCGCTGTGTCATGGTATTTCTCATTAAACACAATGCGAAATCGTCCCCGATCCAGATAATACGTTTCTCCCTTATTGCCAAAAAGTCTGTTGATTCTGCGGATCCGCTCCACCACATCCTCCAGTACAAGCATCGCAAAATCATATCCCATCATGGCGTGAATCGAAGAAAAATTCCCGAGATTGAGCATGACCACATCCACGTTTTTCCCATTCTGATAATTTCGCTTCATGGCGCTCGCATAAGCGCCGTATTTCATAAACTGTGTGTCAGAATCTACGATCTCCTCCGGCCGCTGAACCACGATACTCATCAAAAGTAAGCTGATCGCGCCGCCGAACATCTCCACCAGCACAGTGGGATACACCAGCTGGATCAGCACCGTTATCAGGCCGATCGGTATATACGAAAAAAACGCAAGTGTTTTTGAAAACTCCAATAGCTCCCGGTAATAAATCACATAACCAAGCAAAAAGATCATATAAACCACGATGACTGCATAAATCAGGAAAAACCACTCGCCCCGCTGATACCCCGGGTCCACCGTAAACATCTTGTCGGTGAGCGGATTCGTAACCAGAGCCGCAAATAAAACCAGATAGGGCACCCACAATACGGCCTGAATCCAAACGCTCTTTTGGATCTTATGCCAGGTATCCGTGAGACTGATCACAAACAAGACATACAGCGGCACCGTAAAATTGTGTATGATCATATATCCGCCATGCACCGCATAAAGCGCCGGCAGACTCGCAGAATTTGCATTGTCAAGAGCCACTGCCCAGATATCAAACACCGTAGCCAGCCAGGTAAACGAAATAAATAACAAAAACAGCCGGTTCGGCGTCCCGCTCGTCATCTTGCGCATAATGCAGGATACGATGAGTATGGTCAATATCAATAATGCTGCAATATCAAAACTTAGACTTTTCCCCATAATTTTCCCTTATATCAAATCGTTGCTTTCGCAATTTTTTATAAAAACGGTAAGACTTGCTCAGTCTGTATCTATTATACCAAAATAAGGAAAAAAAGGAAAGCCTTCCGCAAGAATCAGCCACCACACTATTCGGCGAGATAGATCCCCAGTCTCGTTTCAATGGAATCCATAGCTTCCTCCAGGTTCTTATCTCCCCGCATAAAGTATATGCCTTCCTCGTACACTACGCTCTCAAAGGTACTGTCCTCCACATAGGCTGTATCCATTGCCTCAATCCACTTTAACAGCTCATTCACCTTCGCCTCGTCGGGCACACGGATCAGCAGCGTGATCTCATCCCCGTCATCCGTATACAGGCCGCCGCTGCCGGAAACATAATCGTTATCCTTATAAAGCCTCCACTGGTTCTCATAATTATCAAAAATCGCCTTCTTATTGACCGGAAGGCCGTCCTGCAGTTTAGTCTGTACCCCATTGCCAAGCGCCACTTTGAGAAATTCCTGTGCCATCTCGGCGTGTTCGGACGTGGCATTGATCCCCAGTAAAGTCTTTGCCCAGAACACGTTACTGCACTGCCCTGTCATGGGAATGACCTCGCAATCCTCAAAGCCTTCCGCCACAAAAATGGAAGTACAGATGTTATAAGAATTTACGTCTCCTATAGAACCTGTCACAAACTGCCGGGAATCGCCCATCAAATAGATCTGATTGTTGTGCGCCCGAAGTGCATCAGCATCTTCCAGTTCTTCCCCGCGCACGCTGTCATAAGTCTGATACACCCATTTCAGGCTTTCCCATTCACTCATCGCATCTTCCGAAAGACCGTCCGTCTCTGCATCATAGATCCGCTTCGACTGGGTCAGGAAATCCGAGATCGCATCCCTGTCGATCGTTCCGTCCTCTGTTCTCCATGCAGGCGCCGATACCATAGAAAACATACGCATGATCCCTTTCTCAGAGGGAAGCTGTAACAGGCTCTTTCCCGAAATCTCCGCTCTCATTT
>CAZUZZ010000265.1:0-3130 GCA_964625055.1 uncultured Bacteroides sp.
CACCGCCGTCCTGAAGCAGGAGGAGACCGGACTCGAACCGGAGCATATCAGCCTGTCGCTCGTCGATTTCCCCCTCAAGGTGGCCAATGCCTTCCTCGGACCTGATGTCGCCTCTCTCAGCGGTGCGCTCAACGGGCATATGGATGTGTCGGGCACATTCACCTCGCCATTGCTCAACGGTGAGATCAGCACCGATTCCGTGGCGGTATTTATCCCGATGATAGGCGGCTCGCTGAAACTGCAGGGTGACCCCCTCAAGGTGGCCGACAATGTAGTGTCGCTTAAGAATTTCAATATTTTCGGAGCCAACAAGAATCCTATAAGTATAAACGGCGAACTGGATGCCCGGAAATTCAGCAACATCAATTTCGATATCACCGCCAGCGGTAGGAATTTCCAGCTTATCAACAATGATCGCCGTGCCAAGAGCGATCTCTACGGCAAAGTGTTCCTTAATCTCGACGCCTCGGTGAAGGGACCCATGCAGCATTTCGACGTCAACGCCAACCTGAATGTGCTCGGCAATACGGTAGCCACGTATAATTATGTATCCGACACGTCAATGGCCGGAGGGACACTCCAGGAGGATGTCGTGAAGTTCGTCAATTTCGCCGACACCACCCAGGTGTCGCGTGCCGATACGATTCCGCAGATGATGGCGATGCGTATGACTGCCGGAGTCACGATCACCCCCGGCGCGGAAATCACCGCGAACCTCAATCTCGGTTCCGGAGGCTCGGGCAAGGTCTTCATCCATCCTTCCGGCACGGTCAACGCTTTCCAGAATTTCATGGGCGACATGAGCCTCACGGGGCAGCTCTATTTAGGCGAGGGCTACGTCAATTACAAGATTCCCGTGATGGGGGAGAAGGAATTCACGCTTGATCCCGCGAGCAACATCCTGTTCAACGGAGATATGATGAATCCGGTGCTGGATATAAAGGCCACCGACTATATAAAGGCCAACGTAGTAAATTCGAGCGGCAACAGCAGTCTGGTCAACTTCCTCGTGGGGCTCGACATATCGGAGACTCTCGAGAATCCGAGGGTCGTATTCGACCTCAGCACCGATGATGACCTCACTCTTGAGAATGAGCTCAAGTCAATGACGGCCGACCAGCGGTCGGCCCAGGCGATGAACCTCCTGATCACCGGCATGTATCAGGGAGCCAATCTGAAGACCGCCTCGAACGGTGTGGGCGGTATGGCGACGGATATGCTCTACGGTTTCCTTGAGTCGCAGCTCAACGCCTGGGCAGCGAAGACTATCCGCGGAGTGGATCTCTCGTTCGGTATCGACAACTACAATAAATCGGTCGACGGTGTCAACTCCAACACTATGAGCTACAGCTATCAGGTCTCGAAGTCGTTGTTCGACAATCGTTTCAAGATAGTTGTCGGAGGTAATTACAATACCGACACCAGCGCGGATGAGAATCTCGAGCAGAACCTCATCAGCGACATATCATTCGAATATACCTTGAAGCAGACGAATACGCTCACCATGCTCGTGCGCCTTTTCCGTCACGTCGGGTATGAGAGTGTGCTTGAGGGTGAGGTGACGGAGACCGGTGTCGGCTTTGCCATGCGCCGTCGTCTCGAAGATTTGCGAAAATTATTCAAGGTGCGCTGGGGTAAGCGCAAGACCCCCGCGCCCGCGCCGGCCGACGATAACCCCGTCGACTCCACCGGACTCGCTCCCGAAGCGATCAAGGAGGTGCGCGAACGAATCAAGAACAATGCGGACAGCCTGAAACAGACCCGCAGGGATATTAAGGATGTCACTCCGGAAGGAGGTGATAAATGAAACGCCCAATGAAACTGAAATATATTAATCGAGGTGGAGGGCTGCTGCATGTGGCCGGAGCGGTATTGCTTCTCATATTGGCCGGAGCATGTTCCACCACAAGCCGCCTGACCGAGGGTGAGACTCTATATACCGGTGTAAAGAAATTCGATATCGTCACCACCGACAATGAGAAATTGCCATCCGAATTGCTCTCGAATCTCAAGGAGGCCATCGACGTGGCCCCCAACAATGCCATGCCGTTCATGTCGCCCTATATGAGGTATCCCTTCCCGCTCGGATTGTGGGTCTACAACAGTATCCCCGACACAGCGAAGGGATTCAAGGGGTGGCTCTATCGTAATCTGGCCAAGGATCCGGTGCTTATTTCGGATGTGCGTCCGGAGACGCGCATCATGATGCTCAAGGATATCCTCGACAACAACGGCTACTTCGCCTCCACGGCGAGTTATGACCTCAACTACAATAAAAAGAATCCCAAGATGGCCTCGATCACTTATCGTGTCGATGTGTCGAGACCATATCTTATCGATTCGGTGCAGTATATCGGCAACACTTCCAATCCTCTGGCGCAGTTCATCGATTCCCTCGCCCGCAAGAGCGAGTATCTGAAGCCCGGCTCGGTGTTTTGTGTGGATTCGCTGGAGGCGGTGCGTGTAAGGATCGCCAACCGCTTGCGCAACAGAGGCTATTATTATTTCCGTCCCGAATATATAGAATTCGAGGCTGACTCTCTGATGGAGGCCCAAAGGATAGCGATCCGATATAATCTGGCGGCCAATATGCCTCCGCTCGCCTCTCTGGCCTACCACACAGGCAATGTGACCACGATACTCAAGCGGCGCAGCAAACGTAATCCCGGCACCCCCGACACTCTCGATACGAGCAAGGGGGATGTCATCGTCTATCGCCCCCAACGGCTGAGAAAGAATCTTATCCCCTCCTGTATCACCTTCAGGAAGGGCAGGCTTTTCTCCGTCAATAATATGGACCGCACACAGAGCCGTCTCTCGCGGCTGGGTATATTCAACAATATTCAGATTCAACCGATTCCCGTAGACACGACGAAGGCTAATCCCACGATGGATGTGCGCATCACATGCCAGTATGATCGCCCGATGGAGGCCTCCATAGAGGTAAACGCCACGTCGAAGTCTAATTCCTATATCGGCCCGGGAGTGATTCTCGGCCTGACCCACAATAATATATTCGGCGGCGCGGAGAAACTCAACGTGCAGCTGACGGGGTCCTACGAGTGGCAGACGGGCAAGGGCTCCAACCGCAGTCTCTTCAACAGCTATGAATTCGGTCTGAACGCTTCGC
>CAZUZZ010000266.1:0-3121 GCA_964625055.1 uncultured Bacteroides sp.
GATTATAAGTACATAAAAATAAGTGTTTGACAGATTCAAAAGACTGTGATATGCTATCTGAAAATTTTAAGAGGAGACAGAAATATGCGTAACATGAATCGAGTCCTGTTTATGGTCATTATGGGTATGCAGCAGATTTTTCAGAGTACGGTCACAGCCTGAGGGCAGCAGAAAGCCCGCGAGCGCATGGCCGGAAGACGGAAAGTCTTATTTGGCTATGCGGGAATCAGGATTCAGATAGGAGAACCGCATGGGAAATACACGGAAGTGTATGGAACAGGCGGTTCTTTTGCGCGTATAAGCAGAGCAGGAAAGTTTTAAGGGAGGCAATCATGCAGGCAATCCAAGTGGAAAATTTATCGAAGACGTTTCGGGTGAAGAAAAAGGAAAAGGGCATGGCGGGCAGCATTAAGGCAATCCTGCATCCGCAGAGGGAGGAGATTCAGGCCGTGAATGGGGTTTCCTTCCAGGTGGAGGAGGGGGAAATGCTGGCCTTTATCGGTCCCAACGGCGCGGGAAAGAGTACCACCATCAAGATGCTGACGGGGATTCTCTATCCCGATGGCGGCAGGGTGGAGGTACTGGGAATTGACCCGACGAAAAAGAGAAAGCAGCTTGCCTATCAGATCGGCACGGTATTCGGGCAGAAGGAACAGCTCTGGACACATCTGACGCCCTATGATAATTTTCGGTTTTTTGGAGCCATTTATGACCTTTCGGAGAGAGAGACGGAGGTGCGGATCAAAGAACTGGCACAGCGGTTTGAGCTGGAAACTTTTATTGACACACCTGTCAGAAATTTGTCGCTGGGGCAGCGGATCCGCTGTGAGATTGTGGCATCTCTGCTCCATAAGCCCAAGGTACTGTTTCTGGATGAGCCGACGATCGGGTTAGACCCGGTGGTGAAAGAAAATATCCGTTCTCTGATCATGCAGATGAACCGGGAGGAGCATACCACGATTTTTTTGACCAGCCATGATGTGGGGGATATTGAGAAGCTCTGCAGGCGTATTATCATTGTGAACGCCGGGCGGATCGTGCTGGATGACTCCATGGAGAAGCTGAAGGAGCACTATCTGCAGGGGAAGGGCGTGGAGGATTCAGATGCCTTGGATATATCTTTGGAGGATATCATTATGGATATTTACAGGGCAGAGGGAAGGACGGCGGCAGTATGAGAAAGTATATGGTGATATATCAATCCGTTCTGTTGGAAAATCTGCAGTATGCGGTGAATGTGGCGATGGGATTTTTGGGCTATTTTGTCTTTATCTTTATTTTTGTGAAACTCTGGGGATATATGTATCGGACGCCGGAAGAGCTGATCGCGGGCTATACGAAGGAACAGATGATCTGGTATGTGATGATGACGGAGATGCTGTTTTTCGGTTCCAACGCCGCGTCTGTGGCCAGAGAGGTCGCGGGAGATATCCGGGGAGGAAATATTGCTTATCTGATGAACAGGCCTTACCACTATACGTTGTATATTCTGGCAAAGTACACCGGCGAGTGGAGTGTCAGGCTGCCTATGTACGCGGCATTGGCGGTGGTGATCGGTATGGTGATGGTAGGGCCTCTGCCGCATTTCCGACTGACGGCAGTCTGGGCAATGGCGCTGTGTGTGATCCTGGGGCTTACCATCAATGCGGTGTTTAAGATGTGTATCAGCTTGTTTTCTTTCTGGATTGAGGATGCGACACCTTTTCAGTGGTTGTATGATAAGCTGATTCTGGTAGTGGGGATCCTGTTTCCGGTTGAAATCTTTCCTAAAACATTACAGCCGTTACTGAAATTGACGCCAATCTATACGGTATGCTACGGTCCGGCTAAGCTGATCGTGGATTTCAGCTCGGAGAAATGTCTGGAAATCCTGGCGGCGCAGATTTTATATCTGACAGTCGGCTGCGTGCTGATGTTTCTGATCTACAGGAAGGGGGTTAAGAAGCTGTATGTTAACGGCGGTTAAAAATCAACTGCGGGTGTGCCTGCTTTCTATCAAATACAATATCATGCGGGAGATGGTGAATAAAGTTACGTTTCTCACCAATGTCTGCTTTATGGCGCTGAACAATGCAGCGCTTCTGGTACAATGGTTTATCCTGTTCCGGCTGCGGGAGGATGTGGGAGGATATACCATGCGGGAAATAATGCTGCTCTGGGGGCTGACTGCGGCATCCTTCGGGCTTTCGCATATCCTGTTTGCGCGCGCGTTTTCCCTGTCGGAACTGATCATAAAGGGGAAGCTGGATGCCTATCTGGTGCAGCCGAAAAATGTGCTGGCCAGCGTGATCACTTCATCCACCGACGTTTCGGCAATCGGCGATTTCCTTTATGGGGTGGCGCTTGTGTGTGCCTGCAGGCCCGGCGTGGGCGGCTTTTGCCTGTTTCTCCTGTTTACTGTGACAGGTATGGCTGTTTTTACGGCGGTCGCCCTGCTGATCGGAAGTCTGTCCTTCTGGTTTGTGCGGATGGATATGCTGGAAAATCAGGCGGTCATGGGTATGATCAGCTTTGCCACTTACCCGGACGGGATCTTTGAGGGCATTTCCCGGCTGTTATTGTATTTTATCGTCCCGGTGGGTATGGCGGTCTGGCATCCGGTGCATATCATAAGCGGATTCGATGCCGGAATGCTTGTTACCGTACTGGGATATACCGTTCTGCTTTCGGCAGCGGCAGTATGTGTGTTTTACCGGGGACTCAGAAAGTATTCTTCCGGCAGTCTGATGACGGCGAGAATGTGAAGCGGGATGACGGTAATGCCGGAGGGCCGGCGGCGATATAAGATTTTCCTTTTCTTTCTTCACTATCCATGGTAAAATACTTTTGCGTGCTAAAGCGTCACAGTTATGCAAAACGTGCGAAAAAGGAGAAATGGTTATGAAACAAATGAAAAAGAGGTGGGTCATGTTTTTGCCGACAGTGCTTCTGCTGGTGCTGGCATTTTCCACCACAGTATTTGCGGCGGAGGAGGTCGAGTATGTGCCGACCCTCCATGCTACCTTTTGGGCGCTTGTTCCGGCTATTGTGGCGATCGGGCTTGCGCTGATCACGAAGGAGGTTTACAGTTCTCTTTTTGTGGGAATCCTGATGGGCGCCCTTCTGTATTCGGGCTTTCAGT
>CAZUZZ010000267.1:0-3104 GCA_964625055.1 uncultured Bacteroides sp.
AGTTCGTAAAGTCCGTGGAGGAGAGAGCTGTCGGTGCAGATGTGCTAAATGGCTTAAATCCCGGTCAGATGGTCATTAAGATCGTGAATGAGGAAATGGTTTCTCTGATGGGCTCCGAGACTACGGAGATCGCCATGCAGCCGGGAAAATCCATCACGGTCATCATGATGTGCGGCTTACAGGGCGCTGGTAAGACCACTACCACGGCGAAAATTGCCGGGAAGTTAAAATTAAAAGGGAAGAAATCCTTGTTAGTGGCCTGTGACGTGTACCGTCCGGCGGCTATCAAACAGTTACAGATCAACGGCGAAAAGCAACAGGTGGAGGTGTTCTCCATGGGAGAGAACCACAAGCCTGTCAATATCGCGAAAGCGGCGCTGGAACACGCGAAGAAGAACGGCCATAACGTAGTCATTCTGGATACGGCGGGCCGCCTGCACATAGATGAAGAAATGATGGCGGAACTGCAGGAGATCAAGGAGAATGTGGAAGTCCATCAGACGCTTCTTGTAGTGGATGCCATGACAGGTCAGGATGCCGTCAATGTAGCCAAAGACTTCGACGAAAAGGTGGGCATAGACGGAGTGATCCTTTCCAAGATGGACGGTGATTCCAGAGGCGGTGCGGCGCTCTCTATCAAGGCGGTGACCGGCAAGCCGATTTTATACATTGGTATGGGCGAGAAGCTCTCTGACCTGGAGCAGTTTTATCCGGACCGTATGGCCAACCGGATCCTGGGCATGGGCGATGTGCTGACGCTGATCGAGAAAGCCCAGCAGAATCTTGATATAGACGAAGAGAAAGAAAAAGAGATGGCTGCCCGCATGAAGAAGGGGAAGTTCGATTTTGAGGACTACCTGGAGAGCATGAAGCAGATGCGCAATATGGGCGGTCTTTCCAGTATTTTGGGCATGATGCCGGGTATGGGAAAGCAGATGGCGGATATCGAGTCGGCGGTGGATGAGAAGCAGCTGGCGCGCATGGAGGCAATCGTCTTAAGTATGACGCGGGAGGAGCGGCAGAATCCCAAGCTGTTAAATCCCAGCAGAAAGGGACGCATTGCGAAGGGAGCCGGTGTGGATATCGCGCTGGTCAATCGGTTTATCAAGCAGTTTGAGCAGTCCCAGAAGATGATGAAGCAGCTTCCGGGCATGATGGGCGGCAAGAAGGGCCGCGGCCTGTTCGGCGGCATGGGTGGTATGAAATTCCCATTTTAGGGTTTCAAAAATAAATAACATTTAACAAATTTTTTTACAGGAGGCAAAGAAAAATGGCAGTTAAGATCAGATTAAGAAGAATGGGACAGAAAAAGCATCCTTTTTACAGGATCGTGGTGGCGGATTCCAGATCCCCCAGAGACGGCAGATGTATCGCCGAGATCGGTACTTATGATCCCAACACGGATCCCAGCACCTACAAGGTAAATGAGGAGGAAGCGAAGAAGTGGCTTGCCAACGGTGCGCAGCCCACAGAGATTGTGAGCAGAATCTTCAAGACGGTAGGCGTGACAAAATAAGAGGGTTTCAAGTCGCTTTTGGAGGTGTACTATGAAAGAATTGGTGGAAGTGATCGCAAAAGCTCTTGTTGAGAACCCTGATGAGGTAGTGGTGACACAGAAGGAGGAAGGTAAGAACATTATCGTGGAACTCCATGTAGCGCCATCCGATATGGGAAAAGTCATTGGCAAACAGGGACGTATTGCAAAGGCGATCCGCTCTGTTGTCAAGGCGGCATCATCAAAAGAAAATAAGAGAGTGGATGTGGAGATCATCTGACAGATCAGCCTCACGGGGATTCTCCGTGAGGCATTTTTGTGTATGCGAAGCATCTCGAATCTGCTTATCATGATGTAAAATAGGAGCTATTATGAATACAGAGAAAAACGACGAATTACAGGTGGGTGTGATCACCCAGACGCACGGTATCCGCGGGGAGGTCAAGGTGTTTCCCACTACGGACGATCCGAAGCGATTTAAGAAGCTGAAGGAAGTAACGCTGGCTGCCGGAAAAGAGCGTCTGCCCATGGAAATAGAGGGTGTCAAGTTCTTTAAACAGTATGTGATCTTGAAATTTAAGGGATATGATTCCATCAACGATATAGAGAAATATAAGCAGGGAAAACTGTTGGTGACGCGGGATAAGGCGGTCAGACTGCAAAAGGACGAATACTTTGTGGCGGATATGATCGGTATGCAGGTGGTGACGGACGAGGGGAAAGAATTCGGCGTTTTGAAAGATGTGCTTGCAACCGGGGCAAACGACGTCTACGTGGTAAGCAGGGAGGGTGATAAAGAAGTCCTGCTTCCCGCGATCAAAGAGTGTATTAAGAACGTGGATATGGAGCGCCGTGTCATGGAGGTTCATATCATGGACGGATTATTATGAGGGAAAGCGTGCGATGATTCATTTTCACATTATGACTCTGTTCCCGGATATGGTTCTGCAGGGGCTGCACACCAGCATTCTGGGCAGGGCGGCGGCACGGGGCGATATCGCGATAGAGGCGGTCAACATCAGGGATCATACAATGGATAAGCATGGCAAGGTGGATGATTACACCTACGGTGGCGGCGCGGGTATGCTGATGCAGGCACAGCCGATCTATGATGCGTATCAATCCATTGTTGACCGAATTGGTCGAGAAAAGAAATGCCGTGTAATCTATGTCACGCCGCAGGGGAAAACGTTCCATCAGGAAATGGCAAGGGAACTGGCCAAGGAGGAGGAGCTGATCCTTCTGTGTGGCCACTATGAGGGGATCGACGAGCGGGTACTGGAGGAGATCGTCACCGACGCGGTCTCTCTGGGGGACTATGTGCTCACCGGGGGAGAGCTGGCTGCCATGGTGATGGTGGATGCCATAGCAAGGCTGGTGCCGGGCGTTTTGCACAATGACGAGTCGGCGCAGACAGAGTCCTTCGGTGACGGACTGCTGGAATATCCGCAGTATTCCAGACCGGAGATCTGGCATGACAAAAGGGTCCCGGAGGTATTGCTCTCCGGAGATCACGCGAAGGTAGATGCCTGGCGGCTTGCGCAGTCTCTGGAGCGGACGAGACAGAGAAGGCCTGATCTCTATGAAAAGTATCTGGAAACACACCCGC
>CAZUZZ010000268.1:0-3090 GCA_964625055.1 uncultured Bacteroides sp.
ACATCATCATGGCCGCGCCGGATCCCTTACCGCTGCCAAACAGCCGGACAAGCATCCCCTCGGCATACGCCGAAGCCATGATCGGCTCGCAAACCTGATCCACCATAAGCCCGCCTAGGAACAAACCCACGGGAATGGTGAAAAACTGCAAGGTGTTTCTGCAGGAATACACGCGCCCCTGCATTTCCACCGGAATCGTCGTTCGCAAAATGACGTCCAGATTCGCGCTCATGACCGGTACCAGCACCCAGCCGATCACCTGCCCTACACACCAGAAAATCGGCTCCTGCGTAAAAGCCAGCAGGAAATTCTCTGTACCCAGCGAAAAGAGCATGGTCAGATAGATGACCCGGACCCGATTCTTCGGCGCAGGCAATACCGTCACGATCAGACTGCCCACCAGCATCGCGATCCCCGCACAGGAACTGACGACACCTAACACCGCTTCTCCTCCGTTTTCCCTGGGTAATATCAACGCCGGAAGCACCGCATCAAAGGCGGACGCCACAAGGTTAACTCCTGCCAGAAACAGAATGAGCACCAGGATCAGATCATTGTCCCGCAGATAGGAAAGCCCTGCTTTTACGGTAGACAAAAAAGGCTCTCTCTCTTCTTCCTTTTTTGCTGTCAGCAGTGACATTTTTACCCCAAACAGCAACGCCAGAAATGCGATTGCAAACGTCGTTAAATCCACATAAATGACAAGGTTCATGCCCGCAAAGGAAAACAGCGCCGTTGCGAATATCGGATTTAAGATCGTGATAAGCGAGTTGGAAAACGAACGCATACCGCTGGTTTTCTGATAGTATTTCTTAGGCGTGATCATAGTCATCGCCACATCGCCCGCCGGCTGCTGCACCGTGTTCATCAGCCCGTTTATAACGTTCAGCGCATAGATATGAACAGGCCGCAGCAGATCCGCCCGTATCAGCGCCAGAACAAGTACCGTACTGCAGGCCGCCAGCGTATCACAGACAAGCATCACCTTTTTCTTATTCCACCTGTCGCTGAGTGCGCCGGCAAAAATGCTCATCACCACATAGGGCGCATAGCTGCAGATCGCCAGAAGTGCCGTCTGCAGGGCGGACCCCGTCTTTTCATAAAGCCACAGCGTGAGCGCAAAGCTCGTCATGGCGCTCCCCAGCTGTGACAGGGACTGGGTACTCCACAGAATCAGAAAAGTTTTTAAATCTCTTATTGTATTTTTCATTTTATACTTTGCTCCTTTGATTTTTTTATAAGAAAATCAGGTTGCAAAGTTTGAGGACACTGTCATTTCTAACTTCCTCCATGCAATGTCCTCAAGCCTTGCATGGAGCGTTTGCAATGCACAACATTTTTCTGTTCTCTCCTTCTCTGAATTTTAAAAAGTTATATCTTACTGCAATTTATTTTCAATCATCTCTATCAGCGATAAGTCCGCCGGCAGCCATTGCACATCATACAGCTCATTCCTTGTAAGCCACCTAGCGGCCTCCGCCTCCTTGAGCACCAATTCACCGGTCTTCACCTGTGCCCAGAAACAGTCCATGGAGAGATGAAAGGCAGGATAATCGTACTCAATCGTAGTGAGCAGACCGCCCACCTCAATGTCCGTATCCAGTTCTTCTCTGATCTCCCTGCGCAGCGCTTCCTCCGGAGCTTCTCCGATCTCGATCTTTCCGCCCGGAAATTCCCACTGCCCCTTGAATTCTCCATAGCCCTTGGCTGTAGCAAAAATTCGGGAAGGGGTTTCCATATTGTCACAGATGATGGCCGCTACGACTCGTATTGTTTTCATTGGTGGGTTACAGTTCATACTCCTCATACTCTTCTACATCAACAACCTCCGGCTCGGGTTCCGGCATTTTTGCACCACACGCAGAACAGAATGCGGAACCGCTGGGCGCCTCTGCTCCACACTTCGGGCATTTTGCCACGCCCTTGATCTCCCCAATCTTTTTCTGGCACTCCTCGATCTTGTCCTGTGACAGCCGCACAGCATCCACATCTTCCGCAAAAGATTCTGCCGGGGAATCGCCGCATTCTTCCACATAGCGCTTTCCAATCTGCTCGTAGATCTCGCGAAGCTTCCTCTGCTCCTCCGAAATCTGGGAACGAAGCTTTGCGATATCAGCTACTTCCTTTCCCTTTTGAACGGTAGCATGACCCGCGTCGGTAATTTTTTTACTCATATCGTCCAGAAAACTCATATCGTGACCTCCCATACATTTGTTTTTTCAAAATTCTAATGGTTTCTGTGGATTTTGTCAATGACAGCAGAAATATACATTGAATCCGCCAGGCATCTTATGCTATAGTTTGGTGTATGTACTCATACAATAATATACTTAAAAACAAAAAAATTGCCCTTATGCATATGGAGGAAAGCGAAAATGGTTTTATTGGTAATTGATACGCAAAAAGGGATTACAGACGAACGACTGTATGAATTCAAAAGATTCAAAGACAATATCCTGCAACTGATCGCGGAGGCAAGACAAAACAACGTAGAAGTTGTGTATGTCAGACACGATGATGGTCCCGGCACCGGTTTTTCCGTGGGAGACGAAGAATTTGCAATATTCGAGGAATTCGCACCGAGAGAAACGGAACGTATTTTTGACAAGACTGTAAACAGCGCACTGCACAGTTCTACCGGCCTAGCTGCCTACTTATCAGAGAAAAACGAGACCAAAATCATGGTGGTTGGGCTGCAGACAGATTTTTGTATTGATGCTACCATAAAGAGCGGTTTTGATCTGGGCTTTGAAATCTTTGTGCCCGATCATGCCAACTCCACCTTTGATAACGACTATATGACAAAGGATGTGTGTTACCACTACTACAATGATTTTATATGGCCCAAGCGGTATGCACAGTGCATCTCCATGCAGGAAGCCCTGGAGGTTATTCGCAGGACACATTAATATACCTACTGTTTCATCTTCTCCCGAATATCCGCAAGGCGCTCCAACGCCTTCTGCAGTGTAGCGTCCTGCTTGGCAAAATGAAAACGGATATACCGGTTTTCCGGCTCCTTAAAGAAGCTGGAGCCGGGCACCGCTCCCACGCCCACCTTCCGCGCCAGTTCTTCGCAGAAAAGCAGAT
>CAZUZZ010000269.1:0-3087 GCA_964625055.1 uncultured Bacteroides sp.
CCGAGATCTCCTGCTGTCTGGAATCTGTCGATCTGCCGCTTCCCGACATCAGCTGCAGATAGTCGATAATGACCATCTCCAGATTGTGCTCTAGCTTATATTTACGGCATTTAGACCGAAGCTCCGAAATGCTGATACCAGGTGTATCATCTATGATGAGATTGGATTTGCCGATCTGTGCAGCGCTCTCGATCAACTTCTCCCACTCCGCCTCCGAAAGATTTCCCGTCCTCAGATGCTGGGAATCCACCTTGGCCTCCATGGAGAAAAGACGGTTTACCAGCTGCTCCTTGGACATCTCCAGGCTGAAGATCGCGACCGTCTTATTCTGCTTAAACGCCACATATTCCGCCACATTCAGGACAAACGCCGTCTTGCCCATGGAAGGTCTTGCCGCTACCAGAATAAGGTCGGAGGGCTGCATACCGGCGGTCTTATAATCCAGATCCAGAAAACCCGTAGCCACACCCGTCACATTTCCTTTATTGCGGGAGGCACGCTCTATGTTGTCCATCGTATCCATCACGATCTGCCGGATCGGAACAAACTCGTCCGCGCCTCTCCTCTGTATCAGATCAAATACCCGCTTCTCCGTATCCGCCAGGATGGTCTCAAGGCTTTCCTTGCCCACATAACAGTCATTGGCGATCTCTTCATTTAAACGGATCAAGCGTCTGAGCACTGCCTTATCCGCCACGATTCCCGCATAATACTTTACATTGGCAGAGGTAGGCACTGCCGTGATCAGGTCTCTGATAAACTCAGGACTGCTGACCTCCGGAGGTACATCCTTCTCCTTCAATCTGTCCTGCAAGGTCACCAGATCCACCGGCTTGCCCTCATCATGCAGCTCCACCATGGAATCAAACAAAACGCCGTACTGCTTATTATAAAAATCTTCTCCGCGCACGATCTCAGATGCCACCACAATGGCTTCCCGATCCATGATCATGGCACCGATGACGGACTGCTCCGCCTCCATACTGTGAGGCAATATTCTCTTTAATAATGCTTCTTCTGCCGCCATAATTATCCTTCGATCACTTTAACCCTAAGCTTCCCCGTAACCTTCGGATGGAGCTTCACCCCCACCTCATAAGTTCCCAGTGCCTTGATCGCTTCCGGAAGCTGTATCTTTTTCTTATCCAATTCCAGACCGCACTGCTCTTTCGCCGCCTGCGCGATCTCCTTAGAAGAGACGGAGCCGAAGGTTCTGCCGCCCTCCCCGGATTTGATTGTGAGAGTCACCTCTTTTGTTTCCAGCGTTTTGGCGAGCTCCTGTGCCGCCGCCTGCTGCTCCTGTGCCACTTTGTCCGCATTGGCCTTCTGCAGCTTCAGATCATTTCTATTCTTAGCATTCGCTTCCACACCCAGCTTCTTAGGCAGCACAAAATTCCTCGCATACCCGTCGCTGACATCCACGATATCGCCCTTCTTACCAAGTGTTTTTACATCCTCCAACAAAATAACCTTCATCTGTATTTCTCCTTTATCCTGCCATTCTCTAATTACACACCGCAACAGAAGAATGCGTCTTCTGCATTCTTCAGGATTTAATTGCGAAGCAATTTAATCCAGTTCGCCTTCTTCTATCATAGTATCCAACGTCCTCTTGATGCTCTCGATCCCTTCCTCGATGGTGCCGCTCTCCATCTGTGCACCGGCTACATTCAAATGACCGCCGCCGCCCATTCTCTCCATGACAACCTGTACGTTCACCTCATCGATAGACCGGGCGCTGATATAAATCGTACCATTATATTTAGTAAGGACAAAACTTGCCTTGATGCCCTTAATATTGAGCAGCTCGTTGGCCGCCTGCGCTCCCACAACCGTAGGGCTCGCCACATCCTCCCCGGTACAGACGGATATCGCATAAAAACGCCTGTATATTTCCGCCTGGCTGACCGCATCCGCCTTCGCCTTATACTCTGCCGCATCGTCTCTGAACAGCTTTCTGACACGGGTAACATCCGCACCGTTTCTGCGCAGGAAGGCTGCCGCCTCAAAGGTTCTGACACCTGTTTTCGTCATGAAATTGTTGGTATCTATCATAATGCCGGATTACATAACATCGGCTTCCTCGGATCGCAGCCGCAGATCATCACTTATATACTGCAAAACCTCCGAAACCCTCTCACACGCAGATGAAGCGTATGCTTCTATATAGGAGAGCGTCGCATTCTCTATAATCTCTGTTCCCTGTCTGTGATGATCCAGCACCACGATGGATTTACAGCGTTTGAGCAGTTCCGGACACTCTGTTATGCTTGGCTTGTTGACATCCACCACCACCAACACTGCATTGTTCCCTACCGTCTCAAGGGCCATCTGACCGTTTATGATCATATCCTCCGCATATTCGTCATTGTTGCGGAACATTTCTACCATAGGCTGCATGGAGGTCGTCACGTCATTTAATACGATGTGCGCCTTTTTATTTAACGCCTCTGCAATCCTGTAGATACCCACAGACGCACCAAAGCTGTCCACATCCCCCATTCGGTGCCCCATAACATAGACCTCATCCTTAACAGCTATGATCTCACGCAGGGCGTGCGCCTTCACTCTCGCTTTGACACGTGTGCTCTTTTCCATCTGCTGGCTCTTACCGCCATAGTAGATCACATTCTCAGGCACTTTCACCACGGCTTGATCGCCTCCGCGCCCCAGAGCGATATCTATGGCGTTTCTCGCGAACTCATAATTCTGCGCATAAGAAAGGCCGTTTAACCCCATTCCGATACTGATGGTGACCGCCATATCGTTACCGATATTGACCGTCTTTACATCCTCCAAAAGATCAAACCGGCTCTCCTGCATATGCATTGCCGCTTCCTTTCGCAGAATGACCAGATACTTATCCTTCTCCAGCTTTTTACAGATACCGTCCAGAGCGGCAATATATTTATTCACCTTACGGTCTATCAACGCAATCAGGAGGGATCGTCTGACTTCCTCCACGCTCTCCAGCGCCTCCTCGTAATTATCCAGATAAATAAGCGCCACCGTCAATGACTGGTTATCCACTTCTTGCAAAGCGATCTGCAGCGCCGTCTCATCAAACATGTACAGGGCAATCAGATA
>CAZUZZ010000270.1:0-575 GCA_964625055.1 uncultured Bacteroides sp.
CGCATCAGAGGGGAGGTCAGTAATTGTAAGTATCACACCTCCGGGCATATTTATTTTACTTTGAAGGATGCGAAGAGCACAATATCATGCGTTATGTTTTCGTCAGACAGAAAGGGACTGCCCTTTCGTATGGCGGAGGGGCAGCAGGTCGTTGTAAACGGCAGTGTGGATGTCTATGAGCGCGATGGAAAGTACCAGATGTACGCCAGAGCGATAGAGCTGGATGGCGTCGGCGCTCTGTATGAGAAATATGAGCGCCTGAAAGAAGAACTTTTAGAGCGGGGGATGTTTGATGAGCAGTATAAACAGACGATTCCCCGTTATGTCAGGACCCTCGGCGTTGTGACTGCCGAGACAGGGGCTGCGGTGCGGGATATCATCAACGTAGCTTCCAGAAGAAATCCCTATGTGCAGATCATCCTCTATCCGGCGATCGTACAGGGTGAGGCTGCTGTAGCGAGCATTATAAACGGTATCCACGCCATGGAGCGGCTTCAGGTGGATACGATCATCGTGGGCAGAGGCGGTGGTTCCATCGAGGATCTGAGGGCCTTCAATGAACAGGATGTGGCCCA
>CAZUZZ010000270.1:585-3082 GCA_964625055.1 uncultured Bacteroides sp.
TTTGTGGCGGATCTGCGGGCACCGACCCCTTCCGCGGCGGCGGAGCTTGCGGTCTGTGACTTTGCACAGCTGGAAGAGAATATGGCGGAGTATGCTTATACCCTGCAGCATCTGTGCAGACGTACGATACAGAATTATCGAAACAGGCTGGGACAGTACGGTGTCCGTCTGAAATATCTGAGTCCCCTGAATACCCTCCGCATGAAAAAAACGCAGTCGATATCGCTGGAGGAGCGTTTGCAGGCTGCCATGGAGAAACGGTTACAGGAGGCAAGACACAGGCTGGCGCTTTATGCAGAGCGTATGAAAGGACTATCTCCGCTGGACAAGCTGAGTCAGGGTTATGCCTATGCGGCGGATGCCTCCGGCAGGACGCTTTCCTCCGTGGAGCAGGTGGATATTGGGGAACAGATCAGAGTTTATGTGAAGGATGGCAGTCTTCTGGCACAGGTGCGGGAGAAAGAAAATGGCTAAAAAGAAGGAAGAAAATAAAGCGGAACAGGCGTTATCTTTGGAGGACGCGTTTGCGCAGATAGAGGAAGTCATCAGCCGTCTGGAGACGGAAGAGATTACGCTGGAGGAATCTTTTTCTGCGTATAATCAGGGGATGGCGCTTCTGGCAAAGTGCAATGAAACCATCGATCAGGTGGAGAAAAAAGTGTTGAAGGTCAATGAGGACGGTGGACTGGATGAATTTTGACGAGGAACTTAAGCAAAAGACCGGAGAAGTGGAGAAGATACTTGCGGCGTATCTGCCAAAGCCGGGGGGCTTTCAGAGTAAGGTGCTGGAAGCCATGGAGTATGCAGTGTCGGCGGGAGGAAAGAGGCTTCGGCCCCTTTTGATGTCGGAGACGGCGGCCCTGTTTGGGGAGGCTGGCGAGAGCCTTTCCTGTTTTATGGCAGCCATTGAATTTATTCACACCTACTCTCTGATACACGACGATCTGCCTGCCCTGGACAATGACGACTACCGCAGAGGCAGGGAAACGACCCATGTGGTTTACGGGGAGGATATCGCCGTGATCGCGGGGGACGGGCTTTTGAACTATGCCTTTGAGACGGCCCTTCGCGCCTTTGGGAAAGCGGTGACTTTGGAGGATTATCAGCGGATAGAATGCGCCATGAATATTCTTGGTCGAAAAGCCGGCGTCTATGGCATGATCGGCGGGCAGTGCGCCGATCTTCTCGCGGAAAAACCGGAGGCGGATGTGAAGGAGGAAACACTTCTCTTCATTCACCAAAATAAGACTGCCGCGCTCATTCAGGCAGCCATGACGATCGGTGCTGTACTTGCGGGAGCAGAGGAGGCTGAGGTGGTTCAGCTGGAGAAGTGTGCTGCCGACATCGGTATCGCCTTTCAGATTCAGGATGATATTCTGGATGTGACAAGTAGTACGGAAGTTCTTGGTAAGCCCGTGGGGAGCGATGAGAAGAATCATAAGCTCACCTATGTGACGATGCACGGTCTGGAGGAATCCAGACATCAGGTGGAGGAGCTTTCCCGGGAGGCGATCGGTATCCTGCAGTCCTTTGGCAGGCGCAATGAGTTTTTGGAAACATTGGTGGAGCAGTTGATCAGCAGAGAAAAATAAGAGGTATAGTATGTTGCTGGAGCAGATAACACAGACAAACGATATCAGACAGATCGCACCGGAGGATTACGGGGTGCTGGCGGAGGAGATCAGAGAATTTTTGATTCGGACGATCAGCGTGACGGGTGGCCATCTGGGATCCAATCTGGGGGCGGTGGAGCTGACCATGGCGCTCCACTTATTCTTAAATCTGCCGGAGGACAGGCTGATCTGGGATGTAGGCCACCAATCCTACACCCATAAGATACTGACCGGACGCCGGGACGGATTTGTGAATCTGCGTAAATTCGGCGGCATCAGCGGATTCCCGAAGCGGAAGGAGAGTGATTGCGACTGCTTTGATACGGGGCATAGTTCCACATCCATATCCGCAGGACTCGGCATGGTCAAGGCGAGGGATATTCAGGGTGGGAAAAACACGATCGTGTCCGTGATCGGTGACGGCTCCCTCACTGGCGGCATGGCCTACGAAGCCCTGAATAACGCGTCACGGCTGGAAACCAATTTTATCATTGTGTTGAATGACAATAATATGTCCATCTCCGAGAACGTGGGCGGTGTATCCAAATATCTGAACAACATCCGCACGGCGGATATGTATCTGGATCTGAAAGAGGGAATCTATAATTCCCTCCGGGGCAAACCCAAGTACGGGGATAAAGTGGTGAGTCAGATCAGGCGCGCCAAGAGCAGTTTCAAGCATCTGGTGGTGCCGGGTATGTTTTTCGAGGATATGGGAATCACCTATCTGGGGCCCGTGGACGGTCACAATATTCAGGAGATGGTACATATCTTCAAGGAGGCCAGAAAGGTCAAGAAGGCGGTGCTGGTGCACGTCATCACCCAGAAAGGCAGAGGGTATGCTCCGGCGGAGCGTCATCCCGCCAGATTTCACGGGGCGGAGC
>CAZUZZ010000271.1:0-3076 GCA_964625055.1 uncultured Bacteroides sp.
CCGGCAGACGGATCAATGACGATATGGGAAAATATGTGGCGGAGAGTCTGGTCAAGGATCTGATCAGGGCGGACATCCCGGTGAAGCACGCCAAGGTGGCGATCCTGGGCTTTACCTTCAAGGAGAACTGCCCGGACACCAGAAATACGAAGGTGATCGATATCTACAGGGAGCTTGGAGAGTACGGGATTAAGCCTATCGTGGTGGATCCTGCCGCCGACGCCGGAGAGGCAAAGCGTCTCTATGGCATTGATTTCCAGACCATGGAGGACGTGAAGGATGTGGATGCCGTGATCATAGCCGTGGCGCATGAACAGTTCCTTGCTCTTGACAGGGAGAAAATCTCTTCTTTCTTCCATCCCGGACACAGCCGTAAGGTGCTGATGGATCTGAAAGGCATTTTGAATCGTAAGGAGTATATGACAGAGGATTATCTGTATTGGAGATTGTAGGATTGAATAGAGAACGAAGGAGAGCTCTGTGCCTTTTCGCAGGGCTTCTCGTCTTTTTTCTGGGACTGCTTGCAGTCTGTGGAGTCGGAGTCTATAATGATTCGGGGCAGTATATCACCATGCATATTCACAGGGAACCGCTCTACCCGTTGTACCTGGCGGCTTTCAGACGGCTTCTCGGGGAGAATTATCTCACCACGGCCATGGCGGTACAGGGGCTGCTCACGGCTCTGGGCATCACGGTGCTCAGTGAATATCTGACAGGCCGGTTTGGTCTTCGTCTGTGGGAGGAGCTTCTGGTGGTGGCGATACAGCTCGCGCCCCATCTGATCACGCGGTATGTGTCGGCATTGCATATTTTTCTGGAAAATTCGGTGATGAGCGAAGCACTGTGCATTCCGCTGTTTACTTTTTTTGTATATTTCCTGTTGCGTATGCTCTTTGAAGACAGGAGACGAGATGCCGTGCTTGCGCTTTTGAGCGCTTATCTGCTCTCCATGACCAGGGGGCAGATGATGACCACGATTCTTCTGTGGGCGCTTCTCTACAGCATAAAGATTTTGATGCACAAAAAATATCAAACGTTATTAATTGTAGCATCAATAGTGGTCTTTGTTTTCCTTTTGCGGAATCTGTCGGTGCATATATATAATTACGCTGTCACAGGCTATTTCATGGGCAATACCTACGGTCAGGTCAATACGCTGACCAATGTGATCTACGCCTGCGACGAGGAGGACAGAGAGGTCTTTACAGAAGGGGATATGGCGCAGGCGTTTTTTGACAGTTTTTATAAGAAGGCGCAGGAGCAGGGATTGAACTACCGTTTCGCCGGGGACAGCTTTGGTGAGCGGGCCGCCTATCTGGAGAAAAACCATGATGTGCTGAAATTTCAGATTTTGGAGGCGGAGCTGTCCGCTTACTATTTCAGCCTGGGAGAGGTGGACTACTATGAGCAGAGCAGCATGTCCGACGAGATGGCCGGGCAGATGATCAAAAAGCTTTTGCCTGTCTGTTTTGGACAGTGGCTTTACGACTATATCTTGCTCTGCCGCAACGGTTTTGTCAGGAGTATTGCGGTGGTGCATCCGCTCATTAATTTTGCGGCACTATTCCTTTATCTGGCAGCAGTGGGGCTTTCCCTGTGGCTGGCTTGTGTCAAAAGGCGATTTCAGGCGGCGGTGGTTATGGGTGTGGCACTTTTATTTATTGCTGCGAATGTTTGCGCCACGTCCATTACGATCATGTGTCTGTCACGTTATATGATATATGGTTTTTCATTGTTTTACATTGCACTCTATTTATTGATTCGGGAGGTACTGAAAAGAGATGGGCTATCATGAGATCACATTTGACAAGGACAGTATTTTTCTGGTGACGGGAGGAGCGGGCTTTATCGGCTCGAATCTCTGTGAGGCGCTGGTCGGCATGGGTTATACCGTGCGGTGCCTGGACGATCTGTCCACCGGAAAGTATGAGAATATTGAACCTCTGGAGAAGAACGACCGGTTTACCTTTATTAAGGGAGATATCCGGGATCTGGATACCTGCATGGAGGCCTGTAAAGATGTGGATTATGTGCTCAATCAGGCAGCCTGGGGCAGCGTGCCCAGAAGTATCGCGATGCCGCTTTTGTATGAGGAGATCAATATCCGCGGCACATTGAATATGATGGAGGCGGCCCGTACAAGCGGTGTCAAAAAATTCGTTTACGCTTCCAGCTCCTCCGTTTACGGTGATTCCACGATCCTGCCGAAGAAGGAGGGACAGGAGGGGAAGGTGCTCTCCCCCTACGCTCTGACGAAGAAAACGGATGAGGAGTACGGACGGCTTTACAAGGAGCTGTACGGACTGGATACTTACGGTCTGCGCTATTTTAATGTGTTTGGCCGCAGACAGGATCCCGACGGTATGTACGCGGCGGTGATCCCGAAGTTTTTAAAGCAGCTCCTGCACGGGGAGACGCCCACTATCAACGGTGACGGCAGACAGTCGCGGGATTTTACCTATATCGATAATGTGATCGAGGCGAATCTGCGCGCCTGCAAAGCGGATTCTGCGGCGGCGGGGGAAGCCTTCAATATCGGTGCGGGCGGACGACTTTATCTGATCGACTTATATAACCATCTCTGCAAGGCGCTGGGAATCGACGTACCCCCGAATTTCGGGCCGCCGAGACCGGGCGATGTGCGGGATTCCAATGCGGATATCAGCAAGGCGAGAACGCTTTTGGGATATGATCCGGAGTACGATTTTGAAAAGGGGATCACCCTTGCCATCGACTGGTATAAAGAGTATTTGAAGTAGGCGCTGTCGGAGGACTGCGTAGTGCGCGGGATACAGAGGGACTGGTATGGAGTTTAGACTTGCCGGCTATCACATACAGATAGCAAAGGAATATGAGATTGACGGCACGATGCCGAAGATCTATAACGCAGAGGGGCAGCCGCTCGAGACATATTTTATTAAAAACAGGCATTCCAGGCATGCGCCCTTTGGACATGAGGGGAAATATTTTTTTTGGGATCGCTACAATTATGGACTTGATACACATTTTTATGGTCCGGAGGAAATGCCAAAGACGATGGGCAGGCCATTGGTAAAATATGGCATGCTGACGGAGT
>CAZUZZ010000272.1:0-3064 GCA_964625055.1 uncultured Bacteroides sp.
TCGTGGCGGCACAGGAACATTTCGCCGCTCATGGAGCTCCATACATAGAAGGTGTCCGTGGGGGCATCATAGAGAATATAGTGAGGGCGGTTTCCGACATTATCCAGAGTCTGTGTATGGTAGAAAACGCCTTCCTTTTTTTCGAAGACAAGAATGCGGTTTCCCTCCGTGTCATCCGCCAGATAGACCAGGCCGTCGCTGGCGAGAGTGTGTCCTCTGTCGATCTCATTGGTCATGATCTGCCAGTCTGTCAGGGGATCTGTCAGATTATCGTGGTAGAGGATCTGGTTGTGGTAGCAGTCTACGATAAAGTAGGTGTCCTCTACCTTCGTAACATAGGTGGGGACGCTCAGATCCGGGAAAGCATTGCGTGGAATATCCTCCGCCGGGATGGGAGAAAAGGTCTCTTTGTGGATATCCTGCACGATTTCAAAGGCCCGAAGGTGTTCGGTGCTTGGAAGGGGCGCGGGGCTCTCCTCTGCGACAGCGGGCACGGCGTCTGTAAGAGGCTCGGCATCCTGCCCGCAGGCTGTAAGTGCGATGCCTGTGACAGGCAGAAGAAGGGCGGCTGTCATTAGATATCTGCCTATAGCGGTGATTGCTCTTTCGGCATTTCTTTTCATGGAGAATTCTCTTTCTTTCCTGTTTGTGTGCAGGAATGCTTGATTTATGGTAAGATAAACTATAGCTTGCTTACAGTGTAGCACATTTTCGGGCGTGAGCCAATTATCGCAACGACGGTATGGCAGAAGGGAAAGAAAATAACATGACACGGGTGTCATATAAAGAAGAGCGTTCTTATAATATCACTTTCGGCATTCTCTCTGCCCTTGCTATTATCATGATCGTGGCGGGTCATGTGGGGTATGACTTCATGACGGTGGGAGGCCTGTTTCCCTATTATTCCTTTCATTTGCCGCTTTTTGTATTTATTTCCGGTTATTTTTATCGCGAAGAGGAGGAAGAGCATCCTTTTCTTTATGTAAAAAAGAAGGCGAAGCGGCTTCTCCTTCCCTATTTTATCTGGAATCTGGTCTACGGGCTTGTCGCCTGGGCTCTGCGGGCTTTTGGCGGATTTACCATAGGGGAGGCTGTCTCCCTGAAAAGTCTGTTTCTGGATCCCTTTCTTCATGGGCATCAGTTTCTGTACAACTTTGCTGCCTGGTTTGCACCGGCGCTTTTTCTGATCGAAATGATGAATCTGTGTATGAGACTGATCCTGCGCAGGATTCATCTGCAATATGAGTGGCTGATCCTGACGGGGTCTCTGGCGGTGGGCATGGCGGTGGTGCAGCTCGCCATCGGCGGTCATGTGTGGGGGCTGTATAAGATGCCGGGGCGGCTTCTGTTTCTCTATCCCTGCTTTCAGATGGGGCAGTTTTATAGGAAGAAGCTGGAGGTTCACGATACGCTGGGGAATCTCCCCTACTTTGCCATTGTGATCGGGGTGCAGGTGGTTCTGTCCCTGTGCTGTAACGGCCTTGCCTACAGCAGTGTGTGGTGTACGGGCTTTGCCAACGGGCCGGTCATTCCATATGTGACAGTAGTGTCAGGTGTGGCTTTCTGGCTGCGGGTGGCACGCATCCTGACACCTTCGCTTGGCAAAAGCCGTGCGATAGGCTATCTGGGGCGCAATACCTATGCGGTGATGCTGCATCATATTATGGCATTTATGCTGGTGAAGGGGATTCTGGCAGGGATCGCCGCTCACACGGGATATCTGGCAGATTTTGATTTTGTGCGGTTTTACACGGATATCGATTACTATTATCTGGCGCGGGGTGCGGAGACCTTTCAGATGGTCTATCTGGCGGCGGGGGTGGTCTTGCCACTGCTGCTGCAAAGAGGGATTTCTTTAATCGTAAGTCAGTTTGGCAGGACATGAGATCAGCAGGCTTTGCATATTGCGGCAGAGCGTCTGCCAGGTTCCGTGGCTCAGTCCTTCGGTATTGCCGAGCCAGTATTTGTGCGTGCCCTCCGTGGTGATGATCGTGATCTGGTAATGACCGAATAAGGGCAGCTTCCTTGCGGGCGGATTCATGACGATCTGCCGAATACGGTTTACGCTGTATGTGGTGTGATCAATCTGCAGCATATTGCCGGCGAAAGAAATTTTTTGCGGGCAGGAGCGTCGAAGCACGGCGTTTGCGGACAAGGTCCAAAGCACACGGCACAGCACAAAAAGGCTGCAAAGGGAAAATAGGATGGAGCCATATCCGATGACTGTAAGGAGCACGGACGCTGTATCGTACTGAGGGGGTATTGTCAGCATCTGATAAAACAGGAAGATGGATACGCCAAAGACTGCCAGACTGATGACGCACAGGATGAGCAGGCGGCGTGCCATGACAGACCAGAGGTGTCGGGGATCTATTGCGATTTCTGTTGTATTTTGAAAAGCGTTCATCATAATTTCTGTCTTGTCTTCTTCTGCGAGATGTTCCGAGCGGTTTACCCGTGTGAGCAGCTGCATAACCTGATTCAAGTCTTTTTCGCTGTATTCAAAGAGCCGGTATTTGACATCTTTTCCGGAAGCATCCCGAAAAATCAAGTAGCGTCTGCGGAAGACCCAGCCGATGAAATGAATGTTGATATAGGATTCCACGGTTTTCGGACGGATAAAATCCGCCAGAAAAAGGCTTTCTGAATGGCGGAGACGGCGGATGATCACGGTATCGACGGATAAGGTAACTTCAGTGCGGCGAAAAAAGCAGCGAATCACCGTGATGATAAGGGCAGTGCACATGACGCCCGGCCATGTAACGAGCACCCGCATATAATAAAAGAGGGGAATAAAGCGAAAACGGTTCAGTATGTTCAGGCCCGGCAGATATAAAAAGCCTGCCAGGAGGAGATCGAAAACGTAAAACAGGATACAAAGTGCAAATCCCCAGATTATAGTCTGGATGATAATAAATTCGAGGATCATAAGGGGGCTGCCGGTGATACTGTGGTTATCTTTCTGCTTATTCATGGTGGATTTCCTTTCAGATGCCAATATAGTCAAACATTTAAGAAAGAATTGCAACGCAATTCTTTGGTCGCAGGATGCTGATCCTGCGAC
>CAZUZZ010000273.1:0-3060 GCA_964625055.1 uncultured Bacteroides sp.
CATTATGAGGGATATCCTCCGGCGCAATATTACTCTCCGCCATATCCTTAAGGTAATCTGCCAGCATATCCTCCAGAATCTCAATGCTGATATTGATCGCCTTGGGACACTTTTGCAGGATCAATCCTTCCTTGCGGATGACCGCCATCTCTTCCGGTTTAGAGATATCTTTTCCAAGGATATCCCGGCACAGCGTAACACCAGCCATCTCCTTCGTGAAGCGCTTGATAAACTCGTCCGTCTTTTTATTGCCGTAGACCTCCTGCTCCGTATCCTGAGAATCATAGAAACCAAGCGCCATACCAAGCACCAGCATTGCAGCCGTGATACAGCCGCATACCTCACCCTGGCGCATACCGCCGCCAAAGCAGGTGCTGATCTTAAACGCCGTCTTCAGATCCATCCCGAAATCCGATGCAAAAGCGCCGAACAATGCCTGAGAACAATGATATTTCTGATGTAAAAGCTTCTCCGCCTTCTCTTTGTGCGTCATAAGCAACCCCTTTTCCGCAACAAAAATCACCGTTTGCTAAAACTCACTCCAACCCTGTAAGTTTCGGAATTGGAGTGAGCTCTATTTGACTTTTTATTTGCCTGTAACTGTTCTTTATGCGTTCACGATCTGACCGAAATCAGCCTTTAAGGACGCGCCGCCGATCAGGCCGCCGTCGATGTCGGGCTTGGATAACAGCTCCGCCGCATTGGAAGCGTTCATGGAACCGCCGTACTGGATGCGTACTGCCTCTGCGGTAGCAGCATCGTACATTTCAGCGATACAGTCACGGATTCCCTTACATACCTCCTGCGCCTGATCGGAAGTAGCGGTCTTGCCGGTTCCGATCGCCCAGATAGGCTCATAAGCGATGACCATGCCCTTCACCTGGTCAGCTGTCACGCCAGCCAGATCGGACTTGATCTGCAGTCTGATCCAATCCATGGTCACATTCATCTCTCTCTGCTCTAAGGACTCACCGCAGCAGAGGATAGGGGTAATGCCTGCCTCTAACGCCTTTAACACCTTCTTATTCAGGAAAGCGTCATCCTCCTTGAAGTACTCTCTTCTCTCGGAGTGGCCGATGATCACATACTCTACGCCCGCATCCTTTAACATGGGAGCGGAGATCTCGCCAGTGTAAGCGCCCTTGTCCTCAATGTAGAAATTCTCAGCGCCCACGTGTACGTTGGTACCCTTTACAGCCTCTGCCACAGGCACGATATCAATGGCAGGCACACAGTAGACTACATCCACTGCATCGTTCACTACCAGATCCTTTAATGTTGCACAAAGTGCTACAGCCTCACTGGGAGTCATGTTCATCTTCCAGTTACCGGCGATAATTCTTCTTCTAGCCATGATTCAATTCTCCTTTAAAATTTTACTTGTTGTCCGCTGCTACTACGCCGGGAAGTTCTTTGCCCTCAAGGAATTCCAGAGAAGCGCCGCCGCCTGTGGAGATGTGGGACATCTTATCTGCAAAACCAAGCTGGTTACAAGCCGCTGCGGAATCGCCGCCTCCGATGATGGTGGTTGCATCCGTCTCAGCCAGCGCCTTCGCTACCGCGATGGTACCCTTTGCCAGAGTAGGATTCTCAAATACGCCCATAGGGCCATTCCATACAACTGTCTTAGCTGTCTTTACTGCCTCTGCAAACTGATCCTGTGTCTTGGGACCAATATCCAGACCTTCCTTGTCAGCAGGAATCTTATCGGAATCAACATACTCCACTTCAACGGGAGCATCGATAGGATTCGGGAAACCGGAAGCAACACCGGTATCAATGGGAAGCAGCAGCTGCTTGCCAAGCTTCTCAGCCTTAGCCATCATCTCTTTACAATAGTCAAGCTTCTCATCATCTACCAGAGAGTTACCGATCTCATAGCCTTTAGCCTTCAGGAATGTGAAAGCCATACCGCCGCCGATGATCAGCGTATCGCACTTCTCAAGCAGGTTGTTGATCACGTTCAGCTTGTCGGCAACCTTTGCGCCGCCCAGGATCGCCACGAAAGGACGTACCGGATTCTCTACGGCATTGCCAAGGAAGTCGATCTCCTTCTGCATCAGATAACCAACTGCATTCTCACCGCCTTTTTCAGAGATATACTTGGTGACAACAGCCACGGAAGCATGAGCTCTGTGTGCGGAACCGAAAGCATCACATACATATACGTCAGCCAGATCTGCCAGCTCTTTCGCGAAAGCCTCTCCTGCATCACCCGGCTTGGTCTCCTCTTTGCCGCGGAAACGGGTATTCTGTAAGAGCACTACATCGCCCTCGTTCATCGCTGCCACAGCCGCAGTAGCAGCCTCACCGGTCACATTGTAGTCCGCCACGAAATTAACGGGCTTGCCAAGCTTCTCGGAAAGTCTCTCCGCCACGGGTGCCAGGGACTCACCCTCGTTGGGGCCGTTCTTTACCTTGCCCAGGTGGGAGCAAAGAATCACCTTGCCGCCGTCAGCAAGTAATTTCTTAATGGTGGGAAGCGCAGCCACGATACGGGTCTCGTCCGTGATCTTGCCCTCCTTCAAAGGTACGTTAAAGTCACATCTCACCAGGACGCGTTTGCCTTTAACGTTGATATCATCTACAGATTTCTTATTCAATGACATTTGTGTTTCCTCCTGTTTTTATTTTATTTCCATATACGGCCTTCACCGTATATGAAGAGAGACCCGGCCCAGCGGCCGAGCCTCTAAAATCTTCATTACATTTCATTTTTCATGCGCAGGTTTGTGCTTTTCAAACCCGTTCGTGCCGAGCCTGCGAAGCAGCGCTCGAGAGGATAATTCCGAAGGAATTTTCCTCGGTTTATTCCGTAGGAATTTACTTCGATTATGCTAACTCAGAGAAGTACTTGATTGTACGAACCATCTGAGAGGTGTAGCTGTTCTCGTTATCATACCAAGAAACAACCTGTACCAGGTTATCCTCGCCTACCATGGTCTGGGTAGCATCGAAGATAGAACCATAGGTGCTGCCAACGATATCGGAAGAAACGATCTCATCCTCGTTGTAACCGAAGGACTCGGTAGCTGCTGCCTTCATAGCTGCATTGATCTC
>CAZUZZ010000274.1:0-3028 GCA_964625055.1 uncultured Bacteroides sp.
TTTTCCCGCAATTTTGGCAAAGAAGCGGCAATCTATGCGGGGCTGCAGAAGTGCAGGGGCGATTTGGCGGTGTTGATGGATGCGGATCTGCAGGATCCACCGTCTCTGTTGCCGGAAATGTATGCCTATATTGAGCAGGGCTATGACTCGGTGGCGACCAGGCGGGTGACCAGAAAAGGCGAGCCGCCGATCCGTTCTTTTTTTGCCAGAATGTTTTACCGTCTGATGAATAAGATTTCCCGCACAGAGATCGTGGATGGTGCCCGGGATTACCGCCTGATGACCAGACAGGTGGTGGATGCGATCCTGTCTCTGACGGAATACAATCGTTTTACCAAAGGTATTTTCGGCTGGGTCGGTTACGAGACCAAGTGGCTGGAATATGAGAATGTGGAGCGCAGGAAGGGAGAGACCAAATGGTCCTTCTGGAAACTTTTTGTATATTCGCTGGAAGGGATCATTGCTTTTTCCACGGTGCCTCTTACCATCGCTTCGGTGATGGGAGTGCTCTTTTGTGCACTGGCTTTCGTCATGATCATTGTGACGATCGTGCGTAAGCTTTTGTTTGGGGATCCGACATCCGGCTGGCCTTCCTTAGTCTGTATCATTATGCTGGTCAGCGGCGTGCAGCTGTTTTGTCTGGGAATTTTAGGACAGTATCTGTCCAAAACATATATGGAAGTGAAGAAACGACCGATCTATCTGGTCAAGGAAGACATATGAATTGAGGTGAACAATGGACGGATTGGTCAGCATTGTGGTGCCGGTATATTGTGCGGCATCCTATATCGCACAGACCATCGAGATGGTGCGGGCACAATCCTATAGGGCATGGGAACTTTTGCTGGTGGATGACTGCTCCGGGGACGGGAGTGTGGAGGAGATAGAGCGCGCACTTGCGGCATACAGACACGCTCCGATAGAGACAGCTCTTGAGAATGTAGAGCGTATCGAAGAATATCAGTGTGACGAAGGACAGAGGGTCATCCTTATCTGCAAGAATAAAAACGAGGGCGCGGCCAGAGCGCGCAATACGGGTTTGGCGGCAGCAGGCGGACGGTATATTGCGTTTCTTGACGCGGATGATATCTGGATGCCCAAAAAGCTTGAAAAGCAGCTTATCTTTATGGAAGAGCAACAGGCGGGATTTGTATTTTCCGCCTATGAATTCGGTGATGAAGCGGCCAGACCCACGGGAAGAGTGGTTCATGTGCCGGACAGGCTGACTTACGAGAAGGCTCTGTCGCGCACGGTCATCTTTACCACTACGGTAGTGATAGACCGGGAAAAAATTCCGGACGAGCTGGTGCGGATGCCGGAGGTGGAGAGTGAGGACACGGCTACCTGGTGGCAGATCTTGCGGGCGGGACATACGGCCTGCGGTCTTGACGAGGTGCTCGCGGTCTACAGAAGGCCGGCGGCTTCTCTGTCCTCCAATAAGCTGCGGGCAATGAGGCGGATCTGGAATCTGTACCGCAGGCAGGAAGGGCTTTCTGTTTTATCCAGTGCATTTCATTTTGTGTTTTGGGCTTACAGGGCGACAATGAGGCGGATATAAGATCATGAAAAAAATGGAAACATTAAAAAGACTGATCATATTGCAGCTTTCTTTTATCGGGTTGATCTTTCAGACGGCGATCTACGCCTATTTTTGGATGGAGGCGTACTATCCGTTTTTGAGGCTGCACAGAAATTTTCGATTTTACTTCAAGGGGCACGTGCTGATCCTTTTGATCTATTTTGTGCTGTTGTTCTTTTTTGCGAACACCTACGGTGCGCTGAAGATCGGGTATCTGAAACCGGTGGATGTGTTTATCTCAGAAATATTTTCTCTGCTCATTGTCAATGTGATCTCTTATTTCCAGATTTCGCTGATGGCAAACTGGGTCGTGGATGTGCGGCCGATCATATGGACGATGCTCTTGCAGATTCTGCTTGCCGCTCTGTGGGTGTTTCTTTGTAATGCCTGTTATTACAAGGCGTTTCCGCCCAGAGAGATACTGATCATTCACGGGGAACGGCCTATTGATGATATCGTGACGAAGTTTGGGACAAGAAAGGACAAGTACCGGATCAAAAAATCTATGAATATTGCCGAAGGTATGGAGGCAGTCCGGGCGGAGATCGGCGCGGGTTACGGTGCGGTGGTGCTCTGGGATATTTCCGCCGTGGATCGCAACGCTCTGTTGAAGTATTGCTACAGCCTGTCTATACGGGTGTACACGATGCCAAAGATTTCCGATGTGCTCATAAGAGGAGCGGATCAGCTGCATCTGTTTGACACGCCCATCTATCTGACCAGGGAATACTCTCTCAAAGTAGAGCAGCGAGTGGCGAAACGTCTGATCGATCTGGTCTGCTCTGTACTCCTTCTGGTGATCGCGTCACCCTTTATGCTGATCACGGCGATAGCGATCAAGCTTTATGACGGGGGACCGGTTTTATATAAGCAGATACGTTGTACCCGGGACAGGAAGGAATTTTATATCCTGAAATTCAGGAGTATGAAGGTGGATGCGGAGAAGGACGGGATAGCCAGACTGGCGGCAAAGAACGATTCACGCATTACACCGGTGGGCAAGTTGATACGCACTACGAGAATCGACGAGCTTCCTCAGCTCTTTAATATCCTGCGGGGAGAAATGTCCTTCATCGGGCCCAGACCGGAGCGGCCGGAGATCATCGAGCAGTATATGGAGGAGATGCCGGAGTTCGCATTCCGTATGAAGGTGAAGGCAGGGCTTGCGGGGTATGCGCAGGTCTATGGGAAATACAATACGACACCTTACGATAAATTGAAGCTGGATCTGACCTATATCGAGCAGTATTCCGTGTGGCTGGATCTGAAGCTGATGCTTTTAACATTAAAAATTCTTATTAAGCCTGAGAGTACAGAGGGTGTGGACAGCAGCCAGACGACGGCGATGAAATAGGAAAGGCTTTGTTTATATGAGAGAGCGCAGTTACGCTGATGAGGGAATGGATGTAAAAAAATATATGCTCTGTCTGCTTGGACGGCTGCCATTGC
>CAZUZZ010000275.1:0-3007 GCA_964625055.1 uncultured Bacteroides sp.
GGACAAAGGCACACAGGCAATCCTACTGGTGGGAGCGTTGGAAGCTGAAACGGTGTAAGGTGGTTGATAATACGTTCCAGTTTGAAGATTTTGAGGAGGAAGAGAAAGCGGATCTGGAGGAATATTAATCATGGAAGTAAAATCATTAATTACATTAGTATTTTCTATCTTATCGGTAGCAGCTTCATTAGTGGAGTATATTCCAAGTCAGATAGATGGTATAAAAGTGCAGGAGGAGCGGAACATTCAAAGCACTGCACCTTTTTCGGCAAAGGATTTTGAGAATATAATGCGGTGTCTTAGTGAGCAAGTACCAGAGATATCCAATGAATGGTCAGACTATGTAAAGGATAAGACAGAGGGAAAGGCATATATAGAAGCAGATATTGCTAACTTTAATACATATGACGTATATAGGGATTATGGATCAACAGAGTATTTAGGAAAGTATTATTTGATTTATGTAGGAGAAGAGTGGGAGGACCATAGTGTCAACTGGGCATGGTTCTATGTCAGTGAGAGTTCTGACGAAGTGCTCTGGTATGACATAGTAGCGGGAAAAGATAGCGAGTATCCAGTATTATATCTGGATGAATGGAGAAATTCAGACTTTTATCCTAAATTGGATGAGTGGTGAAAGGATAAGAGTTATCGTAACGGAGCGAAGGTGGTTGATAATACGTTTCGGTTGTAATATATATGGCAGATACGGGGGAAAAGAATAGGGCCATAATATAGAGGAGTTAGTCGTGATATTTCAATGCAGTATACTCAAGAATAAACCGCAGGCGGGCATAGTTTGAGAAAACTGGAATAATTGGAAAAGATGCTGGATGGTATAATTTGATATCTGCAGTATGTGATGTTTTTTAAGAGGGACACAGATGATTGTTCAAAAAAATTTTTTTAAGATAATAATTTGTTTGTTTGGTATCTGTTTTATTATATCTTGTTTAAGACCCAATGTCTTGAGTCAAATAGGTGAAAGTAAAATATATGGTGCGGTTGATGTGCCGGAGTTGAAAGGATGCCTGGGGGGATGGCGTGATGAATGGGAATGGATGGGTGCCTTAGAGACAATGGGAGCCTCGAGTATAGATTACCAAGAAGAATATCTTAGGGAAGATGTAGAATCCGTATCATTACATTATCGTTATGATGATAATAATGTTATGACAAGTACGAGTGTTATTTTATCTGAATCAGATAAAGTGACGATGTACTTGGGAGTGGACTATGACTACGAAAAAAAGCAGCTGATATATCATCCGGTATATATCGTGCAGGGAGAGCCGGGTAATACAGTGGGATATACAGATGAAAAAAGTATAGATGAATGCTTAAACCGATATGGTCTGACAAGGGAAGATGTAGAGGAATATCAGGAGTATGCGGTTTATGAAGTCATAGTAAAAACATGGACAAAGGCACACAGGCAATCCTACTGGTGGGAGCGTTGGAAGCTGAAACGGTGTAAGGTGGTTGATAATACGTTCCAGTTTGAAGATTTTGAGGAGGAAGAGAAAGCGGATCTGGAGGAATATTAATCATGGAAGTAAAATCATTAATTACATTAGTATTTTCTATCTTATCGGTAGCAGCTTCATTAGTGGGGTATGTTCCAGGCCAGATAGATGGTATAAAAGTGCAGGATGTGCAAAGCGAAATGCTCTTGTCCGGAGAAGAATTTGGAAAGATAACAGAATGTCTTAATGAGCAAGTGCCGGAGATGAATGACTGGGCAAATTATATAGCGGAACAGTCAGGGGGAGAGGCGCATCTCATGGAAAGGATGGCAGGAGAATATGTACCGGATGATGTATATAGAGATTATGAGAAAACAGAATACTTGGGCAAGTATTATTTAGTTTATGTAGGAGAAATATGGGAGGACCATAGTGTTAACTGGGAATATTTTTATGTCAGTGAGGATTTTAGTGAAGTGCTCTGGGACTACAAAGAACAGGGAAAAGATAGCGAGTATCCGGTGCTATATCTGGATGAGTGGAGAAATTCAGACTTTTATCCTAAATTGGATGAGTGGTGAAAGGATAAGTATAATCTTAGAATTGCTTCAGTATGTCATGATGTCCGATGTCTACTAGAATAATCATTTTGTCGCCTTCATAATACCAAATAATGCGGATATCCATGTTAACGCTACATTCAAAAAGATCTGCAGTTCCTTGGATACGTTTGGTACGCAATGAGGGGTGGGAAGGTAAATTCATACGCCATTATTCCGCCTCCAATTTATCGAACAGAGCGTCTACACTGTCAAAAACGGGTTGCTCTCCTGATATGAGTTTGGCCTTTACATCCTCGATTTCTTGTCGGAGTTCGTTGAGGTAGTTTTTTGGATAAACGGCTACCGGCATAATGCAGATGGAACCGTCCTTTTCAAAGATTTCCAGCTTGTCGCCCTCTGATAAACCGAGCTTGACAATAATTTCCTTTGGGATTGTGACCTGAGCTTTTTGGCGTAATTCGGCTAACATAGTATCATCTCCTTTAGTTTTGTGAAAGTGGGAATTTCCAACTTTCTTATTTATAGTATATCTATTTATCATGAACTATGCAAGGTGTCCACAAAAATAAAAAGAGGAACCGATGTCAAATATTTGAAATATAATGAGCCAAGGAGTGAAGAGTGATGATCAGACAAAGCATTTTAGCTGTACTGCTTATGGCGTGTATCGTATGTGGCGTGACTTTGGATAAGGATGACAAGATGGAAGTAAAGATAGAGGAGATAGAGGAAGGTTACGTGCCAACGGGCGAGTATTGCAGCATGGAAGACCTTGGGGAGATGGATTATTACCTGTTTTGTAATACGCAGTTACATAAGGGGGTAACAGGTTTGGAGGGAAAGCCCTCTATTATCAATAACGATACGCAGACCATTGAAGAGGCAAAGGATCTCTATCAAAAGCTTAAAGAACATCTTCCGCTGGAAGATGATAGCAATGAGGATGAGAGAACCGAGGTGATCTATATTTCGCCGGAT
>CAZUZZ010000276.1:0-3006 GCA_964625055.1 uncultured Bacteroides sp.
TGGACAGCGGCATTACCGCCAGCGGTATTTTGGAGGTCATGAGCGATGGCTTCGGTTTTATTCGCTGTGAGAATTATCTGCCCGGCGAGAACGACGTTTATGTGGCGCCCAGCCAGATACGCCGCTTCGGACTGAAAACGGGAGATATTTTAGAGGGAAATACCAGGATCAAGACGCAGAACGAGAAGTTCAGCGCTTTGTTATATGTGAAGTCCATAAACGGCTATGCGCCAGAGGTGGCTATGCGGCGTGTGAATTTTGAGAATATGACACCCATTTTTCCGGATGAGCGTCTGAAGCTGGAAACGCCGGGATGCACGATAGCTATGCGCATCATGGATCTGATAAGCCCTGTGGGTAAGGGGCAGAGAGGCATGATCGTGTCGCCGCCCAAGGCGGGCAAGACCACGCTCTTAAAGGAAGTGGCGAAATCCATTACCAGAACCGCGCCGGATGCGCATTTGATCATCCTGCTGATCGACGAGCGTCCTGAGGAAGTGACGGATATCAAGGAGGCCATCGAGGGCCCCAATGTAGAGGTCATCTACTCGACTTTTGATGAACTCCCGGAACATCACAAGAGGGTGTCCGAGATGGTGATCGAGCGTGCAAAGCGTTTAGTGGAGCATAAAAAGGATGTGGTGATCCTCTTAGACAGTATCACTCGTCTGACCAGAGCATACAATCTGGTAGTACCGCCCAGCGGACGTACTTTATCGGGTGGTCTGGATCCGGCGGCGCTGCATATGCCCAAACGGTTTTTCGGTGCAGCGCGCAATATGCGGGAGGGCGGCAGCCTGACCATTTTGGCGACAGCGCTGGTGGAGACGGGCAGCAAGATGGACGATGTGATCTACGAGGAATTTAAGGGAACCGGCAATATGGAGATGGTACTGGACAGAAAACTCTCGGAAAAGAGGGTATTCCCGGCTATCGACATCCCGAAATCCAGCACCAGAAGGGAGGATCTGCTCTTAAATCCCGATGAGATGGAGGCTATCAATATCATCCGCAAGGCCTTAAACGGGATGAAGGCGGAAGAGGCCGCGGAGCGGGTTGTGGATATGTTTACCAAGACCAGAAATAATCAGGAATTTGTGAATATGGTCAAAAAAATGAAGTTCATATAAATATTATGAAAAAAGGCTTGCATACCCGAAAATCCTATGCTACAATGTAAAAGCTGTCGGTCTATGACAGAACTATGCTTATATGTATTTATATAGGAAAACTTTTAACGGCAGGTTTACGCGAAGGGCGTAGATTCGCAGGCTGAGAAAGGAGTAGATACAACGATGAGAGAAGGAATTCATCCTGAGTATTATCAGGCGACGGTAACGTGTAACTGCGGCAACACTTTTGTGACAGGTTCAACCAAGCCGGAGATCCACGTGGAGGTTTGTTCCAAGTGTCATTCGTTCTATACGGGTCAGCAGAAGACAGCGCAGGCACGCGGACGTATTGATAAGTTCAATCGGAAATACGGTGTGGAAAACAAATAAAGACAGTGTATGAAAAGGTTGAGTTTATCTCAACCTTTTCTTGGCTTATTTGAAAAGGATACGGAAATGGCAAAAAAAAGAATGAACTATTCCGGGATCGGCGGACAGGCCGTTCTGGAAGGCATCATGATGAAAAATAAGGAACAATATGCGGTGGCAGTGCGCAAGCCGGACGGTGAGATCGAGGTGGAGGTAGAGCATTATCACGGTATCATCCACGGCAGTAAGCTGCTTGATATGCCTTTTATCAGAGGCGTGTTCCAGTTTTTGGATTCTTTGATCCTGGGGATGCGCTGCCTGAATTTTTCGGCATCCTTCTACGAGGATGAGGAAACAAAGGAGACGGCCGCAGACAAGGCGTTTCACAAGATGTTTAAGGACAAGGCGGATCAGGTGTTCAGCGGACTTGTCATGCTGTTTTCACTGGTTTTGGCGATCGGTATCTTTATGGTGCTGCCTTATTTTGTCACGTCCTTGTTTGAGTCCTATATCAGGAGCGCGTCTTTTCTGGCGATCATAGAGGGCGCGCTGCGGATCGTGATCTTTGTGGGCTATGTGCTCTCCATCTCGCTGATGAAGGATATCCGGCGCGTCTATATGTACCATGGCGCGGAGCATAAATGTATCAACTGTATCGAAAAGGGAGCGCCGCTCACGGTGAAAGAGGTCATGCGCAGTTCCAGACAGCACAGACGCTGCGGCACCAGTTTTCTTCTGTTTGTTATGTTTGTCAGTGTGATCCTGTTCTTCTTCATCAGAGTGGAAAATCCGGTCTATCGGATCCTGTTGCGCGTGGCGCTCATTCCGGTGATCGCGGGAATATCCTACGAGATCATTCGGCTGGCGGGGAAGAGTAACAATATTCTCGTGCGCATCATTTCCGCTCCGGGGATGTGGCTGCAGCGGCTGACTACAAAGGAGCCGGATGAGAGTATGGTGGAGGTGGCTATCGCTGCGGTGGAGGCTGTCTTTGACTGGAAAGCGTATCTGTTTGAGACCTTTGGCTATGAGGTGGACGACAGCTGGCTGGAGGAAAACAGGACGGAAGCGTAACGGCGGGCTGAGATTCTCTGGGAGATTTGAAAAATGGAGCAGGTATCTCATACTTATATGGAGGTATATAGAGAAGGCACAGCGCGTCTGGAGGCGGCTGAGATTGCGGAGGCGTCGCTGGACGCCAGACTTTTATTGGAGTTTGTCTGCGGCACAGACCGGAATACTTTGCTTGTTCACGGCGACAGAGCGGTAACGGTGGAGGAGTATGAGCGTTATGAGGCACTGATCGCAGATCGGGCAGCGCATACGCCCTTGCAGCATCTCACGGGCGAACAGGATTTTATGGGATTGACGTTCCAGGTCAATAAAAATGTTCTGGTGCCCAGACAGGACACGGAGATTCTGGTGGAGGAGGTGCTTCAGAATCTGCACGACGGTATGCAGATCCTGGATCTGTGCACTGGCTCCGGGTGTATTCTGTTAAGCCTGTTGCAGTATTCTAATGACT
>CAZUZZ010000277.1:0-3005 GCA_964625055.1 uncultured Bacteroides sp.
TATCGGCGTGCGGGTGGAGATTCCGGCGGTGATCTTTTCCCATCTGACAGATGAACTCTATGAGAGTAAGATTGTTTACCGCACGGAAAAATTTGAAGATAATGTGAGAACCTTCTGCATGAATCCGCATGGCATTGTGGTCAATGAAAATACCAACGGCATTGTGACGGTAAACGGACACAGCTATGAGGGTGCGGAGAAGCAGACGGAAAATACGAATTTTGCTCTGCTGGTGGCGAAGCATTTCTCGGAGCCTTTTAAAGACAGCAATGGCTACGGAGAGAGCATAGCCAGACTTTCCAATATGCTGGGCGGCGGCGTGATCGTGCAGCGGTTCGGAGATCTGGTGCGAGGCAGGCGGAGTAATGCGAAGCGGATCGAGGAGGGACTGATAGAGCCTACTCTTGCCGCTACGCCGGGTGATTTAAGTCTGGTACTGCCCAAGCGGATACTGGATGGTATTATCGAGATGATCTATGCGCTGGATAAGATCGCACCCGGCACAGCTAACGACGATACCTTACTTTATGGCGTGGAAGTGAAGTTTTATAATATGGAAGTAGAGATCGACGAACATCTTGAAACAAAATATAAAGGCCTCTACATCATCGGGGATGGCAGCGGTGTGACGCATTCGTTGTCTCATGCCTCCGCCAGCGGTGTGTATGTGGCAAGGGAGATCGACCAGGCTTTGAATGTATAATAAACAGAAGGGGGATAAATTATTATGATACTGGGAGCATTGGAAGCGGGCGGCACGAAGATGGTGTGCGCCATCGGCAATGAAAATGGGGAGATCATGGAGCAGGTTTCGATTCCCACGGAGACACCTGACGTTACGGTGCCGAAGCTGCTTTCCTTTTTTAAAGAGAAAAGGATCGAAGCGCTTGGCATTGGGTGTTTTGGTCCCATAGACCTTGACAGAAATTCTGAGACTTACGGGCATATCACGACGACGCCGAAGCTGGCGTGGCAAAATTTCGATATGGTGGGAACCTTTAAAAAAGAGCTGGGCGTACCGGTGGGGTTTGATACGGATGTCAACGGCTCTGTGCTGGGAGAGTACACCTGGGGCATTGCAAAGGGCTTACATAGCTGTATCTATATTACGATCGGCACCGGCGTGGGTGTGGGTGTGATCGTGGACGGCAGGCTGCTGCACGGGATGATGCATCCGGAGGGTGGACATATCCTGCTTCATAAACTTCCGCAGGATACCTATCAGGGCTTTTGTCCATTTCATAAAAATTGTATGGAAGGGCTGGCGGCAGGACCGGCCATTGAGGGGAGATGGGGACAGAAGGCATTTTATCTAATGGACCGGGCAGAGGTGTGGGAGCTGGAAGCAGAATACATCGCCCAGGCTCTTGTAAATTACACCATGCTGCTGTCACCGCAGCGAATCATATTAGGAGGCGGCGTAATGCACCAGACACAGCTTCTGGCGCTGGTGCGGGAGAAGTATAAGGCGCTTATAAACGGTTATATCAAGACAAAGGAGATCGAGGATCTGGAGAACTATATCGTGCTGCAGAGTCTGGATGATAAACAGGGCATCATGGGAGCGTTAAGGCTGGGTATGATGGAACTGGAGAGATAAAGGGAATCCCCCGCGTACATTGCGGGGGACTTTTTTAGTGCTGATTGGCGAAATAATCCTGTAAGTATTCTATGAGCACCTGCGCCGCTCTGCGGTGGGACGGCTCTCCCGGATGCTCGTGGGAGCCGACGGTCTCTTGGGTAGTGTTGGGCAACTGTAAGAAGAGGAGATTGTGGTCGCCGGTCTCAGCGGTGTAGCGGTGCATCGCATCATTGATGGCGGCCGACAGATTGTACCCCAGCATTCCGTAGCACCAGACGATGTGCGCCTGTGGATTGTGTTTACGAAGCATTTTTAAGAAGCTGACGACAGCCTCCTCAAAATGATTCAAGTCGTCCTCCTGATATGTGCCGTCCGGATTTTTTCGCTGCTCATAGGTTTTCCCTGTATCCGGGTCATGCCAGGCGGGCTGTTCAAAGGCGGAGGCATCGTTGGTGCCCAGATTGACGATCAGGGCGTCTATTTTTCTGGAAGAAAAGTCGTAGGGCTTAAAGGCGCCAAGGCTTTCATTTTTTTCACCCTGACAAAGTCCACAGAGCTGTTCATAGCGGGAGGGAATGTTGGAGTTTGGATTGTTGTCCCATCCGGTCAATACGCCCCAGCCGCCCTGAGAGATGAGATAAGCGTCCGCGTCCAGCGCGTCTGCGGTCATTTTTGCGTAATCACGGCTGTAGCTCATGTACATGGGAACCCAGTCGTAATCTGCCTTTGCACCGTAGGTTCCCTCGCCGGATGTGATGCTGTCGCCCACAAATTCCAGCGTGTATTTTTTGGCGGGTATGGGATGGAAGGTGCCGTCCGTCTGGAAGCCGCGAACGAGCAGGCAGCAGTCTTCATCTTCCGTCATGGCCTGTAATTCTCTGGTGAAGCGGACGTTTTTCACCGGCTCGGGACTCATGCCGCGGAACAGACAAAGAGAATAGGAGCCGGGCATGAGCATCTGGCGGCTCATAAATTCCCCGTTGATCTCACAGCTGATCCACATTTCATGGACATGATAGCTGACCTCGATATCGATCCACAGTTCGGTGCCGGATACATTCACTTCCACGGCGCTTCCGTTAAAGAAGAGCGGCACCGGACAGACGCCGGGCTGCGTGCGCCCGTGTACCTTGTAGTGAGGGGTTTCCTTTAAAGTATACTTTTTTAAATCGCTCATGTAGTTATCCTGCCTTTCTTTTAGTCAGTTTATCTATGATTGAAATGACTGTCAGTTTAAAATCCTTGTCTTATTGCACTCTTGTTCCAATGCAGGGAAGTTTAGGCATATCTTACGTTTTTGAAAGGGTTCGCCGGAACAGTATTTCCGGTGCAATTCATTTGCTAGACGTTCGATTTCAGAGCAATTTGACTGGCACCAGTCAAGCTCTTTAGCGCATAAGAGTTTCCATTGTTTTATGGATAT
>CAZUZZ010000278.1:0-2992 GCA_964625055.1 uncultured Bacteroides sp.
GTGGTCTTTCTGGGGCTTCTGATCGGGATATGTCTGGTCGTGCTCATTGAGATTTCCAGCGGAGCGCTGACTGGAACAGTCAAGTCTGCCGTGGCTGAAAAGGTAACGGAGACGGTAATGGAACAGGCCGTAAAGCAGGCTCTTGAGAGCAGCGGCGATCCACGGGCGGCTGAGAAAGCCAGAGAGATCGTGGAAAACATGGATGAGGCCGACAAACAGAAAGCGGAGGAGATCATCGAGCGTTATGCCGACAGCGATACCCTCTCCGATGTGATGGAGATCGTTGGGGACGGTGTGGACAGCGGTTCCTTATCGGAGGTTAAGGAGTATCTGCGGGAAAATGTGTCTGCACAGGATCAGGCGGAACTGGAAGCATTGTATCAGAAATACAGCGAAGCATATTAAAGGAGTCTGACTATGAGAAAAAGAAGAAATCAATGGCTGGCATTTACGGCAATATGTTCTATGCTCGTGCTGACGGGATGCGGAAATGCTGAAGAACAGAATGTTTCAAATGAAACAGGAGCTGTGACGGAGGAAAGTACCGAAACAGCGGCAGACAATGAAACGGCTGCCAAAGCGGAAGCCATTATTTATGAACTGCCCACGGAGCCGGAGGAGGCATCTGTTTATGTGGAACCGATCGCTGATCTGTCTGAGGATTTTATCAGGGGCGTAGATCTTTCCAGTGTGATCGTGGAAGAAAACAGCGGCGTTACTTATTATAATGAAGCAGGAGAGGAACAGGATATTTTTCAGACACTGGCGCAAAACGGAGTGAATTATATCCGGGTGCGCGTCTGGAATGATCCTTATGATGCGGAAGGTAATGGATACGGCGGCGGCAATAATGATACGGCGACAGCGGCACAGATCGGAGCGAGAGCTGCGAAGTATGGGATGAAGCTTTGTGTAGACTACCATTATTCTGATTTCTGGGCGGATCCGAACAAACAGCAGTGCCCGAAGGCGTGGGAAGGCATGGCGATAGAGGACAAGGCGGAAGCCCTTTACCAGTTTACCGCGGAAAGTCTGGCAGAGATCATAGATGCAGGAGCGGAAGTCGGTATGGTGCAGATCGGTAATGAGATCAATCCCGGTATGTCCGGCGAGACAGATTGGACCAAGCGAAGACAGCTGATGCAGGCCGGTTCCAGAGCAGTCAGAGAGACGGCGCAGGCAAAGGGGCAGGATATTCAGATAGCGGTCCACTTTACGGATATTACCGATAAAAAGGGAATCCTGGGAAATGCACAGAAATTAGAGGAAAAAGAAATAGATTATGATATTTTTGCGGTTTCCTACTATCCGTTCTGGCACGGAAGCATGGAGAATCTGACGGCAGTTTTAAAGGAAATTTCGGAAAGCTACGGCAAAAAGGTGCTGGTGGCTGAAAACTCCTATCCTTATACGACAGAGGATGGAGATGGCTCTGCCAACAGTATCGGCGAATCGGATATCATACCGGCGTATGCGGCAACCGTACAGGGGCAGACAAACGAGATCCGTGACGTCTGTGCGGCGGTGAGCGAGGTAGGAGAAGCCGGACTGGGCGTCTTTTATTGGGAGCCGGCGTGGATTCCGGTAGGCGCCAGTGATTCGTTTGAGAGCAATCAGAAGATATGGGAGGAATATGGTTCCGGCTGGGCGTCCAGCTACGCCGGTTCTTATGATGCAAAGGATGCAGGTGTATATTATGGCGGTTCTTCCTGGGATAATCAGGCGTTGTTCGATTTTGCAGGACATCCATTAGATTCCCTGAAAGTATTTAAATATCTGCATTGTGGGACGATCGTGGAGCGGGAGCTGGAAAGTATTCTGGAAAGCGAGGTCAATGTAAACCTGGATGCGGAGCTTGTGATGCCGGAGACAGTAACACTTACCTATAATGACAGAACCACGGAAGAGATGCCGGTTGAGTGGTATGAAGAACAGGTATTGAATGTTGACACTTCCAAGGCGGGCAGCTATGAAGTGTGGGGCAGACTTCTGGATGGCAAAGAAGCTACGGAGGAAATGACAGAGATCAGCTGTACCATAAACGTAGAGAAATTTAATTATGTGTTAAACTCCGGATTCGAGGAGGAAAAGACCTCCATGTGGGAGATCACGAGTAAGAGCAGCGATATGACGGATTTCCAAAACAAAGAGTCGGATGCTTACAGCGGTGTGATGTCGCTGCATTTCTACTCAACGAGTGATGTTTCTTTTACGGTAGAACAGACGATCACAGGTCTGGAACCGGGTACTTATCAGTTTGGTATGTATCTGCAAGGCGGCGATGCGGGCGACAATACAGAGATGTACATCTATGCGGATAACGGGACAGAAACCTTAACGGAGGATACCACTGTGCAGGGATGGTGCGTCTGGCAGAATCCGGAGATCACGGGCATTACGGTCGGTGAAGACGGCACTCTTACTATCGGCGCTTCCATAAGCTGTGCAGCCAAAGGCTGGGGAACGTTAGATGACTTTTATCTGCACCAGATGGCAGAAGACTGACCGTGCCCGTGGACAATGGGGATAAATGAGCAAAACAACCAAAAAACAGAGCAAAAATGAAAGAATAGTTGACAAACTGCAATAAAAAATGGTAAATTAAAGTCGATATGTTGGCCTGTGGTAAAAATGTGCATAATTATTGATATGATATAGAATGTGGAGACACATTTTATATATACTAGTTAATCAAGTAACAAAAAGGGAGGAAAAAAGTTATGAAAAAGAAAGTATTAGCAACATTACTTACTGCAACACTTGCTGTTGCAAGCCTTTCCGGATGTGGCTCAAACGGGGGGGGCGCTACAGCTGACAGTGCTCCTGCACCTGCGGCAGCGGAAGAGGAGGCGCCTGCGGCAGCGGACGATGCTGCACCTGCGGATGATGCCAGCGCAGCAGATACTTCTGCAGCAGCAGACACATCTGATGCGGTAGCAAACCTGATCGCAGCTACAACCGACACAGTAACACTTAGAGTATGGGCATCTGA
>CAZUZZ010000279.1:0-2985 GCA_964625055.1 uncultured Bacteroides sp.
GAATCAATCTGGAAAAAGCCGAAAAGGAAGTCATGCTTGCCATCGAAAACGGTGTCAACTATTTTGATACCGCCTACATATACGGCGGCAGCGAGGAGGCTCTCGGCACGATCCTGGAGCGCAACCACTGCAGGGATCAGGTATATATTGCCACCAAGCTCCCCTACTATATGTTAAAGAATGAAGCATCCATAGAAAAGCTGTTCAACGAACAGCTCAAACGTCTGCGGACAGATCATATCGATTATTATCTGATGCATATGCTCTTCGATGTGAATGTCTGGAACCGGTTAAAAAGCATCGGGATAGAGTCCTGGATCGCGGAGAAAAAGAAGACCGGCGCTATCCGCAACATCGGTTTCTCTTTCCACGGCGATACTGCCACTTTTCAGTCTCTGATCGACGCCTACGACTGGGATTTCTGCCAGATACAGTATAATTATTTTGACGAACATACACAGGCCGGCAGAGAGGGGCTTTATTATGCCCACGACAAAAATATTCCCGTGGTCATCATGGAACCCCTGCGCGGCGGCAGACTGGTAAATCTGCCCGATGCCGCCAGGGAAGTGCTCGAAGCTCATCCCGTAAAACGCACCCCCGCCGAGTGGGCTTTTCACTGGCTGTGGGATCAGCCTGAGGTGACCTGTGTACTCTCCGGCATGAATTCTCTGGAGATGGTACAGCAGAATATAGATAGTGCGTGCGCCGCGAAAGCAGGCGCCTTCACGGAAAGCGACCACAGCATGATCCGCAAGCTGTGCGCGAAGATCAACGCCAATCTGAAGGTTGGCTGTACCGGCTGCGGCTATTGTATGCCCTGTCCGCAGGGCGTGGATATTCCTACCGCTTTTCGCTGTTATAACCAGACTGCCAATTCCAGAAAACTGTCTACCAGGTTAGAGTATGCGCAAGTCACTTCCCTGAAAAAGAATCCGGCTTCTGTGGACAAATGCATCCAGTGCGGCGCCTGTGAAAAGCATTGTCCCCAGCATATTGAGATCCGGAAAGAACTGCAAAACGCAAAAAAGGCCTTACAGCCTTTTTATATGCGCATCGCGCTGAAACTTGCCCACAAGCTGGTGAAATGGAACTGATCTATTTGCCCAGCATACTATAGTTTCCATTATGATCATAAGAATCTAACAGATAATGATTCTCGGCCTGCATGGAGAGCATTGCCTCCTTGTCAGCCATCCGTGTGCCCTGGGCTTCTCCTCTTTGATCTGTTTCAGCGGCAACAGCTTTGCCGCTTTTTCTTTTTGCCTCTGATACGCCTCCTGCAATCGTTTGGCGCTCTCTTTCAGACGGTTGCGAATATTCCCACGACCGGTCTCCGCCACCGTGGTATTCTCCTTGTTCGCCCGCTCCTCTTCCGCCTCTGCAGACGAAAATTCATTCGCAGGTGAGGCCGTCAGAGTCTCCGCAGCCTGGATCTGAGCCGCCTGACTTATGCTCTGTACCACGGCCTGCACCTGCCCTGCGGCGTTCTGCTGTCTGGTTCCCTGCGCAGAGATGCTCACACCGTCGCGCCCTCTGTCTTCTCCGGACAGCCCCTGCGCCGCGTAATCTCCCATACCGAGACCGGGACGCATCCCACTCCCCCGCTTCTCAGAAAGCCCTAATGCCAGCCCTTCCGCCTCAGTCTGTATCTCCTTAGCGGCCGCAGCAGCGGCAGCGCCCATCTGCTTGGGCATACTGCCTGCACTCCGCCTCGCATAGGGCTCATGAAAATGAGAGGTCTTCCATTTTAAAACATGGTATTCCGTCTTAAAATCTTCGCTCTGCTGTACCCAGTTTAAACGATTCATACGCTTTACCTGCGATAGTTAAAATACTTCCCGGACGAACTGGACCCGGAGCCGCTGTAAAGATTCGCTCTGTCAAAAGGACTGTAGATGCTGCTCTTCTCCGCCTCAATATTCTTCTCCGCAGTCGCTGCCACAGTACCTGCTTTAGCGCTCGCTTTAGAAGCAAATCCGCTGCCGCCCCATACCTTTTCCAGCGTATCCACATCCGCCGCCGCCAGTTTCTCCTCATCGATCACCAGCGTGCCGTCCGACTTCCGGGAAATGCCCGTAGCCGCCAGATCCTTCTCCGACAATCTTGCCATACTGTTGATCTGCGTCAACATACTGGTATCCGTTCTGGTTCCGGATTCCTTCAAGTCGCTTAACATATTGTTATACTGTGCCACAAATCCCTTGATATCCGACACGATCTGTTCTGTGCTGCCGCTCTCTCTCGCCTTGTCGTAGACAGAGTTCTTATCGGAACTCTTCAAAGCATCCGCATACTCCGTTACCTGATTGGCATGATATTGCATATCATAGTAAAATTTCTGTGACTTGGCAGTGGAAGTGACAAAATCTCTTGCTGTCAGAGCACTGGTTTTTGAGGTGCTTCTGTTTCCCAGAAGACTCGCCAGTCTGGTCGCGCGGCTGTTTGCACTGCTGCGGCTTAAAGCGCTCTGTATCAGTGAGGCCTGGTCACTCTTACTGTTCTTTCTGGGATTTACCATACTATTTCTGTAATTTCTTGTGATTCTCATAACACTACCCCTTTTCTGTCTGTCTTTTTAGTCCTATATCTCTTCGTCCACCTCAATGCCCTTGATATCCGCCTCGATCAGCTTCATCTTCTGCAGCATATCCTTGATCTCCGCCTTCACCGCAGAACTGGTGCCTGCCACATCCATTCCGCCTTCCGCCATATCCTTCATGAGCTGTGCTTCTTCTCTGGCATCTCTTTCCTGCTCTCTGTGTGCCTCCTCTGCCTCGTGGGTATTCTCCTGTGCAATCTCCACCCGCGCCTCAAGGATTTCTTTGCGTTCCTCTATCTTTTCCAGCTTCTCTTCCTGTTCTTCCTTCTCCTCAGCCTTCTTCTCAGCCTCTTCTCTCTGCTCCTCGTAGGTCTCATCCACATGATCCTTGGCTTCATCCACTAAAAGACCCACAATCTCCTCACTGGCCTGCTCCATGACCT
>CAZUZZ010000280.1:0-2979 GCA_964625055.1 uncultured Bacteroides sp.
ATACTCTCCGCTTGCCGGATGCAAAAAGCCTAGCATATAAGCGTGCAGGGTTTGTCCCTCCAGATGAAAAGGCGTCTTTCTCGTCCCATAGACCTCGTCTCCCAGCAGCGGATGCCCGATGGACGTCATATGTACCCTGATCTGATGGGTGCGTCCCGTCTCCAGCCTACATTCAATATAAGTGTGTTCCAGAAAACGTTCCAACACTCTATAATGTGTAATGGCCGGCTTACCGTTTTTCTGATTCACCGCCATCCGTTTTCTGTCCTTCTCATCCCTGCCGATGGGGGCATCCACAGTCCCTTCCTCCTCAGCTACCACACCATGCACGATAGCCCGGTAGCTTCTGTTCAAAGAATGAGCCTTCAGCTGGTCCGCAATTGTCTGGTGAGCCAGATCATTTTTGCAGATGATGAGAGAACCTGTGGTATCTCTGTCGATCCGATGGACGATCCCCGGCCGCAGGACCCCGTTGATCCCGGAAAGCTGCCCTTTACAGTGAAACAGCACTGCATTGACCAGCGTGCCGCTGTAATGGCCAGGCGCCGGATGTACAACCATACCCTTTGGCTTATCAACAACCAGAATATCACTGTCCTCATAGAGAATGCTTAAAGGTATCTCCTCCGCCGCGATCTCCGGTTCCACTGCATCCGGAATGGAAAAGGATACCTCATCATCCACCCTGAGCCGATAATTTGCCTTCTCCGGCATTCCGTTCACCAGCGCCTGTCCCTCTTTGATACACTTTTGAATATAAGAGCGCGAAAGCCCGGATACTGCTCCGGTAAGCCACTTGTCAAGCCGCTCCTCCTCCCCCACGCTGATCTGGTAACTAAAATATTCCATCCTATTTAAGCTCCCGATACCGTTTCTGCTTAAAACTGATAAAGTCCAGATCCTTCTCCTTATAGACAAACAAGAGCAGGATCAGCAGCACCAGAGCAGAGACCGTTGCATAGATGTCAGCCACATTAAAGATCGGGAAGTTGGGCCGCACAAGATAGATAAAATCCACCACATAATCGTAGCGCACCCGGTCTATCATGTTGCCGATGGATCCGGCAACGATGAGACTGAACAGGAAATGCAGGATCGTGTATTTGTTGTGATCCGGCATCTTTACAAGCACATAGCCTACCACACTCAGGATCACTACCGCCACAAAAATAAAAAAAACTTTCTGATTGGGGAGCATCCCGAAGGCCGCGCCCTGATTTTCCAGATAATTTAACTCCAGGATCCCGTTGATCAGATTGTAGGCCGGCTTATCCTTCAACCAGACCACCGCCCAACGCTTGGTATACTGGTCGAAAAAGATCAATCCGGTGATCATCAAAAGATCCAGGAACAAAAAAAACTTTTTTTTCAGACTCATTCCCGCATATCCTCGTCACTAAAATATATTTCTTTAACAGCGGAAAGGATCTCCTCATCGGTAACGGTTCTGTCAATGAAGGCCTTCCCCACCTTTTTCAACAGTACAAATTTGATCTGTCCTGCATCCATCTTCTTATCGGACTTGGTCAGTGCAAGAATCTCCTCCGGATCGATATCATCGATGCTGATCGGCAGATTAAAGGGCACGAACATATCCCGCACTTCATAGTATTCATCCATGGAAAGGCACTCATGCTTCCAGGAGATATAGGCTGCCGCCACCATACCCAGCGCGATACATTCCCCGTGCAGCATCTCAAAATTCTTTGCCTTCTCAATGGCATGGCCGATGGTGTGTCCGAAATTCAAGAGCGCCCGATCCCCCTTCTCCGTGGGATCCTTCTCCACCACCAGCTTCTTAACGCTGCAGCTTCTCATGACCATCTCTTCCAGCGTATCCAGATCCCGTTCATGAATCTCATACATATTTTCCAGAAGCCATTCATAGAACGCCCCGTCTTTGATCAACCCGTGCTTCATTACCTCGGCAAAACCCGCGTAAAACTGCCTGTCATCCAGCTCTTTTAGGGCTCCTACATTCATATAGACTAACTTCGGCATATAGAAAGCGCCTACCATATTCTTATAGCCATCAAAATCCACACCTGTCTTACCACCGATACTGCTGTCTGACTGCGCGATCAAAGTAGTAGGAATCTGGATAAAGTCAACGCCCCGCAGATAGGTAGCCGCCGCGTAACCGGTGATATCTCCCACCACGCCGCCTCCCAGAGCAAGGAGAATATCTTTTCTGTCAAACTTCTCCTCTATCAGTCTCTTATAGATCTCCTTCACCGTCTCCAATGTCTTATTGGCTTCCCCAGCCGGGAAAGCGTGCAGGATCACCTTCTTACAGTTTCCTGTCAGGATATTCTGTATCTGCTCTCCAAACAGCTTCTCCGTGTTGGTATCACAGATCACTGCCACCCGCCGTCCGGCGATCTCAAAAGCCTGCAGCTCATCCAGCAGCAGATCAAAATCTCTTGTAAACACAATGTCGTAACAGGGTTTTTTCTCATAGTTTATAGTCATTCGATTCGCCATAGTATCCTCCTTAACAAAAATCGAGTGCATAAGCTATGCACCCGATCTCTTTATCTAAAATGAAAGTACAACAATTCCTAAAACCCATTGTCGATCGGCACATCAAAAGAACCTGACAGGATATTCTGGAAGTCGCCGGAAATATCCACGCTCGCCGGGGTAATGATAAAAATATAATTGGATATCTTCTGCAGATTTCCGGAAATAGCAAAACAGGATCCGGAAGTGAAATCAATGATCCTCTGGGCGATATCCATATCCAGCCCCTCCAGATTCAGAACCACCGTCCGGTTCGCCAGCAGAGTCTCCGTGATCTCTCTGGCATCCTCCACCGTAGTGGGCTTGATCACACACACTTCCATGCCGCTCCCCACCTTCTTCGTTTGACGAAGAGGTGTCACCTTCGGCGTGAGCTTACGAACCTTGTCCTCGTCCCCACCGTCCGTATCCTTGGCAGCATTGGATTTGCGCATCGGTTCCGGCTCATCATCATAA
>CAZUZZ010000281.1:0-2979 GCA_964625055.1 uncultured Bacteroides sp.
ACTCTCCTCCCATGCTGTAGGCGGTGGCCGCATTCAGAAGCGTGGTGGCAAAATGCTCCGAATTTTCCAGCTTCAGCTCCTCCATCAAGAGCAATACGTCCTCCGACGCGGTGTAGGCTTTCTCAAAGGCGGACACACTGCGGTAAAACCCGATCATCTCATTGCAGATAGAGATGTAGGCCGCATAGTCCTCCTCCTCTTTTGCCTGCTTCAGAGAGGACACCAGAAAGGCATCGATTTTCTCCACCTCGTTCTTCTCGAAATAGGAATCCAATGTGGCAAAAAAATCGTCAATATTCATAAGACTTTAATACCTCCCGTTAAAGATCTGTGTGATCGGGGAATCCTCTGTCAGGATCACGGTCTTGTTATCTCCCACCACACTCTCCTTCAAAGCGTCCAGCGCACGCACAAAGGAATAAAAATCAGTCTTCTCCGGATCGGAATAGGCCCCTGATAAAATGCGCATATACTCAGCCTCTCCCTCCGCTATAGTGGCTTCCGCCTTCGCCTTGGCATCAGACAGCATAATAGAAACTTCTTTATCCGTGGTATTTTCTATCATTTTGGCCTCGGACTTACCCTCCGCCGTATACTGTGCCGCAATATTGCCGCGCTCAGAGATCATGCGGGTGTAGACCGCCTGCTTATTGTCATCCGGCAGATCCAGCTTCTTGACCTCCACCGCCACAAGCTCAATGCCATACTGACTTTCCACATGGTTGATCTGTCCCATGACCTCCTCTGTCAGTGAGGTGATCTCAATGACTTCTTCCCTGCCATCGGAAAGATCCAGATCATTCCCTGTAAGCTCCGAGCCCGACTCGTCCACAGTGATCGTCATCTTGCCATCCCGGCTTCTGATGACCTCATCCTGCTTCATATTTGAGATGGTGTTCTTCGTCGCATTATAGACGATGGCGTCAATACGGCTCTCCGCGTTTGATACAGAACAGCTTAAGGTCTGGGCAAACATTAATGGATCCGTCACACGCCAGAGCACATAGCTGTCCACGATCATCGTCTTTTTATCGGAGGTGATCACGTCCGATGCCGGCAGATCGTAGAGCAAAAGCTCTTTTGGAACGGTATCCACCGATTCCACGAAGGGCAGTTTAAAGGTCAAGCCCGACTCTGTCACCACCCGGTCCACACGGCCAAACTGACGGATCAGTTTAAACTGGTTCTGCTTGGTCACTACCATACAGTTCGCCAGAAGGAAAATGGCAAGAAGGAAAAAGACGCCGAAGAAAACGCCGATCTTTCCGCCTTTTTTTCCCTGTCTGTCCCGTTTCTTCGTGCCGTCGGGATTGTATCGTTCAAAGTTTTGCATATTCGGATTTCCCGTATAGTTTGTATTTTCCATTTAACCTACTCCTCCTCTCCGTCATCTGTCTGCTCTGCCGCATTTTCACGTTCTGTGATCGATGCGCTCTGCTCTGATACGAAGCTGTCAAGCGGCAGCATGGTGGTGGTATTTCCGCCTTCCCCCTCTATGACTACCTTAACATCCGGCAATACATCCTCTATGGCTTCATAAAACATACGCTTTTTCGTCACTTCTGGGTATTTCACATACTCCTGATACATGGCGTCAAAGCGGGCTGCCTGTCCGTTTGCCTCATTGATACGCTCCTGCTTCTGCGCCTCCGCATCCTGTAATATCTTATCCGACTCTGCCTCCGCATTGGGGATCTGTTCATTCCGGTATTTGTTGGCATTGTTTAAAGCTGTCTCCTTGCCCTGCTTGGCGGTCTCCACCTCCTTGAAGGCATTCTCCACCTCGGCGGTAGGCGGCGTCGCGTCCTGAATCGTAATGTTGACAAGCTGAATGCCGATATCATAGGAATCCAGCTTATCCAGTATCATCTGCTTAATATTTGACTGGATCTCATTTTTGCCCGTGGTCAGCACACTGTCCACCCCGTAGGAACCGATGGTGGTACGAATACAGTTTTGGGCTATGTTTTTCAGGATCAGCGCCGGATTCTCGGAAGCGTAAAGAGCTTTGACCGGATCAGTCACTCGATACTCCGCATAAAAATCCACATAGATAAAATTGTAATCGGAGGTGATCATCAGCGCATCTTCTTCATCCTCCCCCGACTCCGACTGATAACCGATGCTGAATCCCTGAATCGTAGTATTCACCTTCGTTACAGTCTGTATAAAAGGAATCTTGAAGTGTAGCCCCGGCGTGGTGACCGCCTTCGGCGAGCCAAAGGTACATACCACCGCCTGCTCCTCCTCCTGGATTGAATAGTAGGAACCGCTGACCAACATGGCCAAAAGGATGACCACGACAAGGATCTTGACCACCCCGAATCCCTTTTTCATCGGGACATTCAGATTATTCTGCCTGTTTTTTCCAAACATAGTAAAACCATACCTTTCTTTTGCTCTTTAAACCTCGCAGCCGCTTGTTTTTCTCTTGCGGCTATTATATTATATAACATGACATACAAAATTAAAAATTAAAAATTTGAGAACATACTTGGAGGCAGTATATGAAGATCATATTTATCAGACACGGAGATCCGGATTACGAGCACGATTCTCTGACGGAAAAGGGTATCCGGGAGGCAAAGCTCTTAGCTGAGCGGGTCTGTCAATGGGAGAATGTTACGCAATTTTACTGCTCCCCTCTGGGGCGGGCACAAAAGACAGCCTCCTACTCTCTCGAGAAGACAGGCAGAGAAGCCATCACCTGCGACTGGATGCGGGAGTTTTCCTATTTTATCGACGATCCCGTGACGGGACGCCACGGCGTGCCCTGGGATTTCATGCCCAGCTACTGGACTAACATCCCCGAAATGTACGACCGGGATGCCTGGAAGGAAACGATGATCTATCGTTCTAACGATGCCCTGCTCCCCGCCTACCAAGAGGTCTGCGAGGGACTGGATGCGCTTCTGTCCTCCTATGGCTATACACGGCATAACAATTACTACATCACAGATCCGTCAAAAAAGAAGACAG
>CAZUZZ010000282.1:0-2955 GCA_964625055.1 uncultured Bacteroides sp.
ATATAATCAATCTTAATATATGATAAACAGTAATTATAAATAGATTCTTATCAAGAAACACAAATCCTTTGTTGACAGGGCAATTTCAACCGCCAACGAATGTGGTTCAGTCGCTTATGAATTGGAATTGCAGGATGGGATAAAGCTCATGTCAGGGCTAAAGGAAATTAAATTATTTCGGCGGCCAAATCTTGCTTGTCAGGAAGATTTCTTCCCTTGGCACCACGCTCTCTTTGTTTGCCTGCCCGACACCAACCTCGTTAAAAAATGCACCCTAAGTCAACCTTGGGTGCATTGTATCAAATTGTGGCTAATGAACCTTTTTTCTCCTTATATCACCAAATCAGCCTGTTCCCTGATCTGAAAATGCCGAATGTACTGCTCCTCCATGGGAATCCATCTGTTTTGAAAGTTTCTCAGCATCTCCACACCGTCACGCCATTCGATTCTTCTTAGCTGCTCCTGCTGTTCCACATCACAAAAAACTCTCAAGCCCATATATTCCCCGAAAACGGGATGACAGCTGTATGCCCCTTCCACAATCCGCAGACTGCCCTCCGGGACTTCCCTCTCATCACCAAGGGTCATTCGGCTGCAGTCAAAACGACGATACCGAAAAGCCCGAGGATTCTGCAGTGTGTTCAGCACCTCTTCCGCAAACCGCTCATAGTGTACATTGCCTCCCGGCTCAGCCATCCTTGCTGCTGTGCACAGCTTTGCAGGCAGGAAGAAATCATCCATATGCACCACTCCTGCTCCCGTCACCATCGAGAGCTGCTGTGCCAGCGTTGTCTTTCCCGATGCACTGCGCCCGTCCAGTGCAACAATCTTCATCTCCTGCGGCATACGCGCAATGGCACGCAGTATCGGAAGAACGCGGAGAAACCGACTGCACACCAAACGATAGGCAGGGTGTTCCCTGTTCCGGTAGCTCTCACTGTGATGCACCGCCTCCGGCCGTTTCAGCGGATATCCTGATAAAAAGCCTTTCCATTGCTCCACAGTGATATGGACTGCATGTTCATCCACCAGCCTCTCCACTGTGTCCATGCATTCCCGGAAGATAGGTTCTCCCTGCTTTGGCGTATTGGCTGCGGTCTCTGCAAACATCTGAAACAGCCACTCCAAGGGCAGCTGTTCCCTTTTCCATGCCGCCAGATTAACGCGGCACATATTGGAATGTATCTGCTCATAAAGAAGGCCTGTATCTGCCTCCAGCGCATCATATTCCTCTTTCAGATACCGATAGGCCGCCTCCCTGTCCTGCAGCAGATGCTCCGCCCCAAATGCCGCCTGATAGCATAGCTTGACTGCATCCCTGACTTCCATGTCCGGATGCCTTTCCATCTGTTCTAAAAAATAGTCTCTAAATTCCAATCTTTTCCACTGCTTCCTTTACATAGTCTGAAAGTTTCCTGCTCTCCACTCCCATCACCGCTGCATTGCAGCTCAGATTTTAATCATATCATGGCGTTAAATCATAATTCAACCCATTCTCACAAAATTCCCTATGACAAGATAACAGTTCAGCCTTAATTTTTTCTCTTGACTTTTCACGGTTTTATTGTAATATATACTATATATTTGTTTCAGGAAGAAACAGCGCATTTAGAAAAATGCTTCTATTAAATCAAAATATTGCTTTCCCTTTATAAAGAAATACAGTCATGATTTTGCCACGAAGGCTTCTACTCTCTGAAGAGAGTCGCTCTCGCGGCTTATTTTTTTGTTTGGGAATGCAGAAAGAAGGAAAATATGAACGATAACAAAATGACACCTATGGTAAAATGTGCAGTCACCGCTGTCTGCATTGCGCTCTGTGTGGTGCTCCCCATGGCACTCCATGCTATTCCCAACGCAGGAACGCTGCTCTCACCCATGCATCTGCCCGTTCTCCTCTGCGGCATGATCTGCGGCTGGCAGTACGGTCTTGCCTGCGGTCTGATGGGACCTATGCTCTCCAGCTTTATCACAGGTATGCCCGGCATCGGTTATCTTCCCACCATGATGGTGGAGCTGGCAATCTACGGCCTTGTCACAGGGCTGATGATGAAACTGATCCACACTAGGAATCTGCTGGCGGACATCTATATCAGCCTGCTTGCTGCCATGCTGACAGGGCGTATTATCACCGGCGTGGTCAGGGGATTGATTTTCTCTGCCGACAGCTACTCTTGGAAGATCTGGGCAACAGGCTATTTCGTATCCAGCTTCCCCGGAATCGTACTCCAGCTTATCCTAATACCCATGTTGTATTTGTCATTACAGAAAGCGCACCTAATCCCTGTGCGAAATTACTCCGAAAAATTTGCGAAATAGTCAGCTATATTATGTACAAAGCGTGGGGCGCATGCTCCACGCTATTTTTCAACTGTCAAACTCGGGATTATATCAATGGGTAAAAAAGAGATGCAAAATTGCAGGGCAGAACCGCCCATCAACGCAGCGGCGGACCAAAAAGGCAGAAATCCACACCCGCAGCCCCTGGTTCCTCTGCTCTGTATCAAGCGGGTGCCCCGCTGTTGAAAACACGCAATCCGGCGCAATAAACACGTTATCTCCAAAAGATACTTTTACTCCATCCAGTATTGTTACATTATGGTTCATATAAATATCCCGTCGGGGCTTTTTCCCATTCCGTCATCTCCATATCAGTAAATGAGGCCTTAAATGTGGAGTCTTCTGAACTGCAGGCATAAATGCCAAATGAAATCTTTTCCTTTGCATTGAACATATGGCAGATTCTCATCTGTTTAAAATTCACGCCGTCTACAGAATTTTCAAAGCAAAAAGCATCCTCCCTGCGGCTGAATCTGAACCACATAGACTTGATAGAGGCATCAACATCTACAGAAGACCAATCTGAATATCCATTGTTTGTTACGACACTGCCAAGACGCTGGATTTTATCATTTTCATATTCCATAGCAGCCTTTAACCAGTTGTCACTGTCAA
>CAZUZZ010000283.1:0-2945 GCA_964625055.1 uncultured Bacteroides sp.
GTCTGGCGGAACCGGGCATACCCGCCGTGTACCAGGAGAAATGCTTGCGCATCTCCCGCACACCCGTGTACTCTCCCTTTGTTTCCAGTTGAAGACGCGCATGGTGCAGGATCATCTCCTTCTTTTCCGCGGTGGAAGGCTCCGGCAGCACTGTACCGTCCTCCAGCCAGGCGGCGATCTGTCGAAACAGCCAGGGATTGCCTCTGGCGGCACGACCGATCATCACCCCGTCGCATCCTGTCTCCTGAAGCAGTCTGCGGGCGCTCTCGCCGTCTGTAACGTCACCGTTTCCGATCACGGGAATGGACACCGCCTCCTTGACTTTGGCAATGATCTCCCAGTCCGCCTCCCCGCTGTAATACTGCTCTCTGGTCCTGCCATGCACCGCTATGGCGGTGGCTCCCGCCTCCTCGGCGATCTTCGCCATCTCCACCGCATTGATATGGGCTTCGTCGAAGCCCTTCCGTATCTTTACTGTAACCGGCTTTTCGATGGCCTTCACCGTGGCTGCAATGATCTCTCCCGCCAGCTTCGGGTTCCGCATCAGGGCAGATCCCTCTCCGTTATTTACCACCTTGGGAACGGGACACCCCATATTGATATCCAATATGGCAAAGGGACGCTCCTCGATGCGTTTCGCCATCTCGCTGACGATCTTCGGATCCGAGCCGAACAGCTGCAGGGAGACCGGTCCCTCCTTGGGATGGATCTCCAGCAGGCTTTCCGTATTTTTATTCCCATACCAGATTGCCTTGGCGCTGACCATCTCCATCCCTGCAAGACCCGCCCCCTGTTCACTGCACAGCAAACGAAATGGCAGGTCTGTCACGCCTGCCATGGGAGCCAGTATCAGATTATTCTGCAAGATGACCTTGCCGATCGTAAGGGGCTTAAGCAAATGACTCATAGAATTTCCTGAATATCCTCCTGTAAAATAAACACACGGTAATACAACTGCAGCGACTCCAGCATTTCCTGTCGGTTCCTGCGGATCTCACCCACCAGAAGGCCGCTGCTGATCTCATCGTAGAGCAGATCGTCCTCCTCCGCATCCGTCTCCAGAGAAATACTGCCGTCCTCCTCAAACACGATGGTGAACACGCCGCCCACCTCCTCCGTGAACAGCACGCAGATCACGTGCAGCTCATCCTTGATCGATTGGGGTATCTTATCGAAGCGCTCATTGAAATAATATTTCTGCTCATAGGCATTGGCGCCGCAGAGCACGATCCTCTTATCGTCCATGCCTTTCCTCCTGCCGTTCAGATTTCGATGTGACACTCATGTCATATTCTGTCCCGTTACGCATAGCCGTACAGTCCCCGGACTGATACCTCGCCCGCATAGACCAACACGGTCTCTCCGTCTTCTTTCTCCACGATGAGTTCTCCCATCCCGTTGATTCCCCGGGAAATCCCGGTGTATTCGCCCGCAGGATCCAGAACTCGCACCCGGTTATCCTTGCCTAACAGCAGCGCTTCATAGCGCTCCTGCAGTTCGGACAGATCCAGCGTTTTCTCAAAGAGATCATAATCCTCCTCGAAACGCTGCAAGATCCTGGCTAACAACGCCGCACGGTCGATCTGACGGCCACCCTCCATCTTCAGAGAGGCAGCCCTTCCCCGCAGCTCGGGTGTGAAATCCTCCTCACTGTCCTGATTCACATTCACCCCCACGCCTGCCACCAGAAACTGAATCTCATTCATCTCCGGTGTCATGCTCATCTCCGTCAGAATGCCGCAGATCTTCTTCCCGTTCACCACCACATCGTTAGGCCATTTGATCCCGGCGGAAAGCCCAGTCTCCTCCCGAACGGCCTCCGCCACGGCAAGGGCCACCACCAGCGTGATCATGGATGCCTTGTCCGGCTCAAATTCGGGTCTCACAACAATGGTAAAATAAATCGACTTTCCCGCAGGGGACTCCCAGGATCTGCCTCTTCGCCCTCTGCCAGCCGTTTGTCTGTCCGCCACCACGATGGTGCCGTGGGGCGCACCTTCCTCCGCAAACCGCTTGGCATCCGGATTCGTAGAACCGGTAGACTCGAAAAAGTGCAGCGTCCGTCCCGCCCACTTAGTCTGCAGTCTGCTTATGATCTCACTCTCGGAGTAGACATCCGCCGGACTCTCCACCAGCCGATACCCCTTGCGGGACACCGACTCGATCGTATAGCCCTCCTCCTTCAGCTGATTGATCACCTTCCAGACTGCCGTGCGGGAGACCCCGAAACGCTCACAGAGCTGCTGCCCCGACACATAATCCTTACTGTTCCTTAACCATGTTAAAATATCTGATTTGTCTGTTCTCATTACCCGCTAACCTTTATAGCCAAGTGTCACCGCCATGACCGCCTTGATGGTGTGCATACGGTTTTCCGCCTCATCAAACACAATAGACTGAGGCGACTCAAAGACTTCATCCGTCACCTCCAGCTCCGCCATTCCATACTTTTCACCGATCTCTTTGCCGATGCCGGTCTGATGATCATGAAAAGCAGGCAGACAATGCATAAATACGGCCTCTTTGCCGGCCAGGGCCATCACTCTGGCATTGACCTGATAAGGCGTCAGATCCCGCAGTCTCTCCTCCCAGATCTGTTCCGGTTCTCCCATGGAAACCCACACATCGGTGTAGATCACGTCCGCACCGCCCGCGCCTTCCTCCACATCCTCGGTCAGCCGTACAGAGCCGCCGGTCTGCGCCGCGATCTCCTCACAGGTCTTTACCAAAGACGCCTCCGGGAAATATTTTTTGTTGGTGCAGGCTGTAAAATCCATTCCCATCTTGGCACACGCCACCATCAGAGAATTGCCCATATTGTAGCGGGCGTCACCCATATAGGTGAGCTTAATGCCCTTAAGCTTCCCGAAATGCTCTCGTATCGTCAGAAGATCCGCCAGCATCTGAGTGGGATGAAACTCATTGGTGAGGCCGTTCCAGACGGG
>CAZUZZ010000284.1:0-2921 GCA_964625055.1 uncultured Bacteroides sp.
TTTCCAAAGAGTGGAATGTCAATGAGGAGAAGGTTACCATTGGTGTGGAAAAAGTATAAGAGCAGAAAAGTGCATAGAATGTCCCCGTTTGTCTGCTTGGCAATCGCCCTCGTCTGGATGACAGGACTGCTTGCAGGCTGCGGGGCAGACCACAACGATGTGGCACAAATGCAGGACGATCCGGATATTATATCGCCTGAAACCACGTTGCCGGAACCGGATATGTCAGTGGACGAGTCGGATGAGGAAACGGCTGAGCCGGATGCTGCAGAGATAGAAACGGGTGCGGGAGAGACAGAATCGGATGCTGAGGACGCTGTACAATATGACTGCGAACCCATATCTTATGATCTGACCAAGCTTCCTGCCATGGAGAATAAGATGTATGCCGAGTGGGAGGGCAAAATCTACTACAGGCAGTATTCCGATGAGGATATGGAGGAAGGCGCTCTGTGGGCGGAGTTTGCCCCGATTGCGGACACCGAAAAAGAACTTATGTGCATGGAGCCGGACGGAAGCGTGACACAGGTGGGCGTGGATTACGGTTATGGAATCATGTTTATAGTTGATGGCAGACTTTATTCTCAGAAACACTGTGACGGTAAAACTTATGCGGAAAGCTATAAGGTCTATTCCAGTAGATTGGATGGAACCGATGTAGTGGAGTATGATGCTGTCGAGGCGCTTGCTGTAAGAAATAACGGAATCATATGTCGAATGTCGAATGACGGACTGGCGTTCATTGATGCACAGACCGGACAAGAGCAGATTTTGATAGATACCTATGCGATTTATTTGGATGCAGATGAAGAGGAAATATTCTGCTATCATTATCCGGAAAAAGATGAGAATGGGGATGCCTATGATGTGACACTGTCATCTGTGGATTACAATGGGAATCTGAGAGACTTGAAGACCATAACCCGGGAAGAATATGCGGACTGCGTAGAAGAAAACTATTTAGATATGTTGATGTTTGAGACACCGATTGAGATCCCATGTTTTAAAATGATTGGAGATGATCTCTATTTTTCAGCAGGAAGCTATAACGGAAATGCCCATGTGTATACAGGCGGACCAATTTATGGTATGAAGAAAGATGGAAGCAGTTGTGATTTGCTGGTTCCAGAATTTTGTGGGCAGGACTTTTATCTGTATGATGACGGAGAAAACAGAGCACTGTATTTTGAATCGTTTGAAGAGGAGAACGGCATTGCGGTAGGAGATGAAGCAATGCGTCGGATCAGCCTGTTTGGAGAACCGCCGGAGAATGTTATTCCATGGAGATCGTTATATGGATCATACGATGAACCGCGTGTATATCTTCTTCAGAACCCAACAGATTCTATTCTGTTTTATCCGGATCATTCTGGGGTCTGCTATGTCTTGCTTACTGCACAGGAGAGTGAGGAGCTTGGTATTTTGACACATAAGGATGGTCATACAGTACAGGAGATTGAAGATATCGAATATCTTGATGGCAGACTCTTTTTTACGGTAACTGACTTGACTTACAGCACGGAGTACAGCATCGGCTGGCGTGACGGATACGAGCGCGGCAGAAGCGCGTGTTACTGTAAGGACTTGGAGGGCGGAGAGATCTGTCTGCTTTATGAATATGGCGGTTGATGGAACGAAATTACAATTTAAACATATTGCTTATAGTCAAAAACGCAAATTCGATATATAATAGTAAAATGGAGTTATGACAGAAACCGAGGAGGATAGTAAAATGGTTAAGAAAGCTGTAACGACAACTTTTGATACAGAGCTTTTTAAGAGAAGCGTTCTTTACAATGTAAAGACACTCTACAGAAAGACTTTGGAGGAGGCTACGGATCAGCAGATTTTCCAGGCTGTGTCCTATGCAATCAAGGATGCGATCGTAGATCAGTGGCTTAAGACCCAGAAGGAGTATGACAAACAGGATCCCAAGATGGTGTATTATCTGTCCATGGAGTTTCTGATGGGACGTGCTCTGGGCAACAACATGATCAATCTGCAGGCGTATAAGGCAGTGGAGCAGGCCCTTGAAGAGCTGGGCATCGACATCAACGTGGTGGAGGATCAGGAGCCCGATGCAGCGCTCGGTAACGGCGGTCTGGGGCGTCTGGCAGCCTGCTTTTTGGATTCTCTGGCGACGTTGGGCTATGCGGCGTACGGCTGCGGTATTCGCTATCGCTACGGTATGTTCAAGCAGGAGATCCGCGACGGTTATCAGGTAGAGGTGCCGGATAACTGGCTGCGCGACGGCAATCCCTTTGAGCTGAGAAGACCTGAGTATACGAAGGAGGTACGTTTCGGCGGTTACGTCAATGTCTATGTGGACGAGAACGGCAGAAATCACTTCCGTCAGGAGGGATATCAGGCCGTGACGGCGATCCCTTACGATATGCCTGTAGTGGGCTATGGCAACGGCATCGTGAATACCCTGCGTATCTGGGATGCGGAGCCGGTGAACTGCTTCCAGCTGGATTCTTTCGACAAGGGTGATTACCAGAAAGCGGTGGAGCAGGAGAACCTGGCGAGAAATATCGTGGAAGTGCTCTATCCTAACGACAATCACTATGCGGGCAAGGAGCTGCGCTTAAAGCAGCAGTACTTCTTCATCTCGGCGTCTGTGCAGGAGGCTGTGGCGAAGTATCTGAGAAAGCATGACGACATTCGAAAGTTCCATGAGAAGGTGACTTTCCAGCTGAACGACACCCATCCTACTGTGGCGGTAGCGGAGCTGATGCGTATTCTGATGGATGAGCATTATCTGACCTGGGACGAGGCATGGGAAGTGACCACCAAGACCTGTGCATACACCAATCACACCATTATGTCTGAGGCACTGGAGAAATGGCCGATTGAGCTGTTCTCATCCGCCATCCACTACACAATGGGCGGCATCTGTGTGGACTACGAGCTCCAGACTT
>CAZUZZ010000285.1:0-2899 GCA_964625055.1 uncultured Bacteroides sp.
CAAGAAACGCCTTGAAATAAGCATATGTATTCTGATATCCCTCATAGTCTGCGGGCGTTCCCCAGCCCACATAACGATCGATATCAAAAATTTTCGCCTGATATCCTAAGTCTAACACATATTTTGCTGTCTGGTCTACATAGAATTCCCCGTTGATCCTGTCGTTCTCCCGAATCATCTTCGCCGTAGCCTCTAAAAAAACCTTCGCCTTCTTAAACCAGAAGGTAGCCACCACCGCCGGATCCTCCATAGGCGTATCAGAAATTGCTTTCTTAATGGAGGTGCCCGTGATATTTCCCTGCTCATCAGCGATCATCCAGCCATAGGCATTGGGATTTTCCAGCACAGCCTCATTGTGCCGATAGGTAAAGACGAGACAGTCACATTCCTCTGCCGCCTTTTCGAAGGCCTTCACATCTATATCCATACCATTGTCGCAGCCTGCAATCAGTAACGGCTCCTCCGGATCCAGATAACTCTCCGCCAACATACAGGTACAAGCCTGTCCTTCCGTGAGATGATCTATCGTAATAAACTGTGCTTTTCCATAATGAGCTTTGATGATATCTTCCACGCCATCTTCTTTATGGAAGGTACGGTCCACATAGATCACGTTGCTGCCCTCCGGAGCTACTCCGGGCAGATCTTTTGTGGCACAGACCACCATAGGCCGTTCTGTGCCGTCGTGCCTGTCCACCGTCAGGATAGCCGGTTTATGTACACGGTAACCCGCATCCGTGAAACGTTGTCCCGCCCCCGCCATGGGAATCAGAATCTTCCCCTGACAGAGCGCCGACTCTGTATCTGTCTTCTGCCCGGCGCCGCAGATCAGATCTGTCCAGTACACAAACTCCTGCAGATCCTCCGGCGTTCCCCACTGGCAAAAATATGTCACATTCGTGGGCACCCACACTTTTAATCCATCCTGCACCATAAAATTATAAGGAAGGCTCGCGTAATATTCTCCGTTTATGGCACATTCCTCGTGCTCTGTCAAAATCTGACAGTATTTTTCCATGATGCCGCCGTTTTTAAAATAATAGACACCCGGAGAATGCTTTGCCTGCGCCTTATCCGCCGCAAAAGAATATTTCTCCCGGATCTCCACTAAGTTATCCTCCTCATCGGTAAGACAGGAGGCATAAAAGTTTTTGCGGGGCAAAAGATTGGGGTGAAATCCCGTATAACAGGGCACACTACCGTCACAGTTCCGCTCCTGCGCCTTTTTCGCAAAATCCTGGAAATCCCAGGTCATATAAAAATCGCAGTAATTGATGATAAACCCATCTCGGATATTCATATCTTCGGGACCCTTTTCCACCTTCACACCCGCCAGATCCGTCCCGCATAACGCCCGGTAAGCCCGCAGCACATCAAAGACAGGACCCTTCTTGACCCAATCCTCAATGGACACGATATCGGCCCGGGGCGCAAGGGCAAGAAGCCTCTCTTTCATAGACGGATCCTCTTTTAAATGCTCTCCTCGGCACACAAAAATAAAATGCACATCCTCCGGGTACATCCTCTTCACGATCCATTCTATGATAGGCCTTCCCATCACCGGGATAAAAGGCTTCAACTCCCGATAGCCCGCCGCCACAAATCGGGAACCGTAGCCTGTCATTGGTATGATGATGTTCATATGTAGCAATCTCCTTATTGTATACTCACAAACTCGCACTCGGTTATTTTAGCATTCTCCGGTATTTCTCGCTGTCCCAGTTTAGCAGCTCATCCTGCTGCTCCTCGCTCAGATAGTTCATTTCATGGGCGGCATTTGCGAGCTGTACCTGCGCCGCGAAGCTCATCACATTCTCAATCTCCTGCGCCTTTTTCACGCTCTCCGCCAGAATATAAAAATGTTTCTGGTAGCAGACCATCGCCGGCGCCAGATTTCGCGCTATAAAGGTTTCCACAAACTCTTTATCAAAATCATCAGGTAAAAACAAGGGCTTCTTTGCCCCATAAACGATACAATCCGGGCAATAGGCATGATTCCAGCTTTCAGATACTGCTTTATCCCCCAGCATATCCCAGGATAAAAACCGGTTTTCTGAAAGGTACACGATCTTATCCTCCAGGTCAGGAACCTCCGCAAAGGCTTTCCAGAGCTTCGTGGCATTGGAACAGGCTTCGTAGGGAACCTGCAGATACGCTGCAATCTTATGTAATATCTCTTCTGTGCGGTCAATCACCTGCTCCGCCCGGTCACTGCTCACCACCAGCCCGTGGCTTTCCAGAAAAATGACTTCCGCCCTGCCTGCTGCCGCCTGCCAGATCCGGTAATAAGCCTCCGCCAGCGCCGCCCCCGGCTTTCGATAGGGTACAAATATGGCTTCCGGAAAAAGCTGTTTCAGTACCTCCTGACCGCCCTTTCTGGCTGTCAGAATATTCACAAGAGTGGGATGGGAGTGCAGCGTATACTTGCCCGTCACCGCGTGCAGAAAGGTTTCGATGGAAGCACGGCCGCCCTCGATCTGTGCCTGCGCCAGAAGCTCCTTGCCCGCTTCCTCCGTCAATATCTGTCTGCTGTCCGCCGTTATGTTCTTCTCAAAATAATCCACGATGAGACGATAATCAATTTTTGAGTAGCCGCTTGTTTCGTTTACATCCGCAAGCTGACAGCCGGAACTTTTCACCAACATAACCCGGTCATCCAGTTTGACAGAAGTGTTGCCGCCGCCCGCCTGCGCTAAGTCGTTTCGCATACCCGCGTACCTTGAAATTCGGATAAAACCCTGCATGAATCTGTCCCGCTTTCATTTCTTTTGTCAAATTTACAGTGCACATTCGGAAGCCTGCGGCTCCCTCATTCGCGGGCTTCGCCCTATGCATCCGCAATCTGAAAAAATTGTCAGCAAGCTGTCATTTTTTCATCTTACGTCTGCGCACTGCTCAT
>CAZUZZ010000286.1:0-2877 GCA_964625055.1 uncultured Bacteroides sp.
CCGTGTTACCGCCGTGAAAGGGCGATGTCTTAACCGCTTGACCATGGAGCCTCATGAAAGGCCTCAGGTAGCCTTAACGAATGATATGATATCACATTCCGTCTCGTTTGGCAAGGGGAAGATTGTAGAAATTCTCTGCTTTTCACAACTTTGCAAAAATATCATAAACTAATTGCAAAGCCTACAGGAGCTTTCCTATGTATCATTCTCAACTCACACCCGCAGCAACTTTCACGCAGCTTCTCTTCCACGATCATCCGGGCGCAATCGCCTGGATCAACGGTAATAAAAATTATCCCAGACTGAACGGTCTGGTCAAATTTTATCATACCACTTACGGCGGCGTACTGGTGGAAGCACAGATTTTCAATCTTCCCGACATCACCCTCCCCGGCTCCAGCCATTTCTATGCCATGCATATACACGAAACCGGAGATTGCGGTGATGATTTTAACGACACCGGTATGCACTATAATCCACAGAACACGGAGCATCCGAATCACGCCGGCGATATGCCACCCCTTCTGAGCAATCAGGGGTATGCCTACAGCGTATTCTATGATAAGAGATTTACGATTCAGGAGATCATCGGAAGGGCGGTCATCATACACGAAAAACCCGATGATTTCACCACACAGCCTTCCGGAAATTCCGGCGCAAAAATAGGCTGCGGAGTCATTCAATGGGTTGATTAATGTATTTTCCCGTCAGGCTATTCTCATTCCCGCTAATCTCCTGCGGCGTCCCCTTCGCAATGATCTCTCCGCCATGTACACCTCCGCCCGGCCCCATGTCGATCACGTAATCGGCATTGCGGATAACATCCAAATCGTGTTCGATCACGATAACGGTCGCGCCGTTTTCGATCAATCTCAAAAAAACCTGCAAAAGAGTCTCCACGTCCAGAGGATGCAGACCGATCGTGGGTTCGTCAAAGACAAATACCGAGTCTGACTGCCCCTTTCCCATCTCGCTTGCCAGTTTCAGTCTCTGTGCTTCCCCACCGGACAGACTCGGTGTCTGTTCTCCCAGCGTCAGATAGCCAAGGCCCAGATCATGCAGCACTTGAAGCTTCCGCGCCACATTCGGAATATCTGCACAGGCGTTTAACGCCTCATCCACACTCATATCCATGAGCTCCGGAAGTGTGTACACCCCATCTTTCTTTTTCGGAAACCGCCGGATCAGACTTGCCTCCTTCGCATACCGCGAACCTCTACACTCCGGACAGGTAATTTCTACATCCGGCAAAAACTGCACGTCAAGGCTGATGGAACCCGTGCCGTCGCAGACCGGGCATCGCAGTTTGCCCGTATTGTAAGAGAAGTCCCCTGCTTTATAGCCTCTTTCCTTTGCATCCGGCGTCCGCGCATAGATCTTCCTCAATTCATCATGCACATCCGCATAAGTCGCCACTGTGGAACGAATATTCACCCCGATCGGCGTCGCGTCAATCAGCTTAACCTGTCTGATCCCGTCCGCTGAGACCGAACGTATATGCTCCGGAAATTTTTCCTCCTTAATAGAAGCATCCAACGCAGGAATCAGACTTTCCAGAACCATCGTCGTTTTTCCGGAACCGGACACTCCTGTCACGGCAATCAGGCGTCCTTTCGGGAAATCCACTTCTAACGGCTTCACAGTATGAATCGCAGAAGTGGAAAGATGAATGGTCCCCAACTCAAACATACGCTCCAAAGGGATATGATTCCCAATATCAATCACTTTCTCTCCCGTGAAAAATCCGCCAATCTGAGAAGCCGGATTCTGCTCCACATCTTCAAGACTTCCCTGTGCAATGATAGTGCCACCGCCCGCACCGGCCTTCGGCCCCAGTTCTATAAGCCAGTCCGCCTCGGAGAGCACGTGCGTATCGTGATCCACCAGAACTACCGTATTGCCGTCCTGCAGAAGATCCCGCATGACACCTGTCAGTCCTTCCACATTAGAGGGATGCAGCCCGATGGATGGCTCGTCGAGCACATACAACACGCCTGTCGTACGGTTTCTGACCGCCCTTGCAAGCTGCATCCGCTGCCGTTCCCCCGTGGAAAGCGTGGATGCCGCCCGATCCAATGTAAGATAAGAAAGCCCCAGATCTATCAGACGTTTCGCTGCACTCTGAAAAGATTCACAGATACTCTCCGCCATAGGCTGCATCTCCTCCGGCAGTGAATCCGGTACATCATCGACCCATACAGTCAACTCCGAGAGCGTCATGGTGCAGGCTTCCGCAAGTGAAATGCCGCGAAGCCTGGGAGCACGCGCTTCCTCTGAAAGTCTGGTGCCGCCACAGTCCGGACAGATGCCCTGCCGCAGAAATTTCTCAACACGCTTCATCCCTTTTTCATCCTTCACCTTGGACAACGCATTTTCCACGGTATAGGTGGCATTGAAATAAGTAAAATCCATATCTCCCGCTGCACCGCTGGTCTTGTTCTGGTAAATGATATTTTTCTTGACAGCCGGCCCATAAAAGACAATATCCCGTTCTTTTTCTGTCAGTTCCCGAAACGGCACATCCGTCCGAACGCCCATTTCACGGGCAATATCTTTCATAAGAGACCACATAAGCGTCTGCCATGGAGCGACCGCACCCTCGTCAATGGAGAGGGATTCATCCGGCACAAGCGTCGCTTCATCCACTGTCCGGACAATTCCCGTTCCGTCACAACGTCTGCACGCCCCCTGACTGTTAAACGCCAGCTCCTCCGCGCCCGGCGCAAAAAAATGTGCGCCGCACTCCTGACAGACGAGTTCCTGTCCTGCCGCAACATTGAGAGACGGCTTTACATAGTGCCCGTTCGGGCAGCGATGCTCGGCCAGTCTCGAATACATCAGACGCAGACTGTTCAAAAGTTCCGTTCCCGTGCCAAA
>CAZUZZ010000287.1:0-2870 GCA_964625055.1 uncultured Bacteroides sp.
TGCCCGCCGTCACCAGAAATGCTTCCATCTTAGCGGTATCATAAGTAAAATCATCGGTGATATCCTGCTGCATACCCACGATCAGCACAGCGTCCGTAGCCGCCACATTGATCTCCGAACTTCTGTGATACTCAATAGCATTCAGCTTATAGTTATAACCATTGCAATAGCCTACCTCGATGGGCAGCTCGCCATAAGTCCTTCTTTGCAGCGCCTTCGCCGCGGTAGTAGCCTCCAGATCAGCGATGGACGGCTCATAAGCCACTCCCTCCGGCAGAGGCGTCTTTTCGTTGATCGCATTCACAAGATCCGTGAAATCGATCCCCTCCACGACCCGGCCATACTTACGAAATGACGGGTCTGTCACTTTTTTAATCTCCATACTTCTCCACTCCCTTCCTCGTCGCAGGATCGGCATCCTATTTTAATTTTTTGAACAGCTCTTTGCAGGTCGGATAGATCTGCTTAAACTGCTGGTATCTCGCTTCGTATTTCTCTACCAGTGCCGCCTCCGGCTCCACGGTATCCACGATCTTGACAATCTTAGCCGCCGCTTCCTCCACACTTCCGTACTCGCCGCAGGCTACAGCCGCCAGCATCGCACCGCCCATGGCAGGTCCTTCCTCGCTCTCGATCACATCCACCTTCAGATTCATGATGTTAGCGATCATACGCTTCCAGAGAGGACTCTTCGCGCCGCCGCCGCAGATCTTCGTGCGCTCAATATGGATTCCCAGAGATTTCGCCACTTCCAGAGAATCACGGAGTGCAAATGCCACACCTTCCAACACTGCCTGGGTCATGTCCGCCCTGGAGGTATCCATGGTCATGCCGATAAAGGTACCTCTCGCATCAGGATCGTTGTGCGGAGAACGCTCTCCCATCAGATAAGGCAGGAAATACACATGGTTCTCACCAAGCTTATCGTCGGTAATCTCCTTCTGCTGTGCCGCGTATTCCTCCGTGCCGATGATATCGTCCATCCACCACTTATTACAGGAAGCCGCACTCAGCATACAGCCCATCAGATGATAATGACCGTCCGCATGGGCAAAGGCGTGCAGCGCATTGAACTTATCCACACCGAACTTATCGGAGGAGATAAAGATGGTGCCGCTGGTACCCAGAGAGATATTGCACATACCGTCTCCCACCGTGCCGGTCCCCACTGCCGCCGCCGCATTATCGCCGCCGCCGGCCGCCACTTTTACGTTCTCGGGAATTCCCAGCTCCTTCGCGATCTCCGGGAGCACCGTTCCCACGGTCTCATAGCTTTCGTAAATTTTCGCAAGCTGTTCTTCCTTGACGCCGCAGATCTCGCACATCTCCTTTGACCAGCAGCGGTTTTTCACGTCAAACAGGAGCATACCGGAAGCGTCGGAAACGTCCGTGCAATGCACGCCTGTCAGCTTGTACGCGATATAATCCTTGGGAAGCATGATCTTCTTGATCCGCGCAAAGTTCTCTGGTTCCTTGTTCTTCACCCAGAGCACCTTCGGCGCGGTAAAACCGGTGAAGGAGATGTTCGCCGTGTATGCCGACAATTTATCCTTACCGATCACATTATTTAAGTAATCACACTCCTCCGTGGTCCTTCCGTCGTTCCACAGGATCGCAGGCCGGATCACCTCGTCGTTCTCGTCCAGAATCACGAGTCCGTGCATCTGACCGCCGAAGCTGATTCCTGCGACCTGACTCTTATCCACATCAGCGATCAGCTCCTTGATCCCCGCAATACTCTGTTCATACCAGTCCTCCGGCTTCTGCTCAGACCAACCCGGATGCGGGAAATACAAAGGATACTCCTTCGATACGATGTTGACGATCTTACCGTTTCCTTCCATCAAAAGAAGCTTCACGGCACTGGTTCCCAAATCCACACCAATATACAGCATATTGATCCCCCAATCTGTTAAAATTTTCTTCCGTGCCCGTGCACGTTACTCTTAGTTTTATGATAATCTGTCCCAGACAGAAAAGCAAGACCGTATATTTTTTTCGTAATATTGTACAAAATGCCAATGAACGCATTGTCTATTTCCACCCGATATGCTACGCTTATACCAAATTGAGCTTCGCTCAATTGCGAGATTCGCTTCGCGAACTCGGTTACGAGAATGTTTTTTACAGCTACGAAAGGATAATACGGTTATGGCAACCATCAAGGAGATCGCCACCCTCGCAGGCGTGTCGCGGGGTACGGTAGACCGCGTTTTAAACCATCGCGGCGACGTCAACCCCCAAACAGAAGAAAAAATCTGGGAGATCGTCCGCAAGCTCGACTACAAGCCGAACAAGGCAGGCATCGTCCTTGCGGCTCAGAAAAAGAATCTGAAGCTCGGCGTGGTGCTCCTGGGCGTGGGCAATCCTTTCTTCGACGACGTGCTCCTGGGCGTGCACGAAAAAGCACAGGAACTGGAGGGCTACAACTGCAGCGTCCTCATCCGGCAGACGGAATACAGCCTGAAACAACAGCTGTCCGCCATAGATGCACTTCTCTCGGAGGGTATCAACGGTCTTGCCATCTCACCTTACAACGATGACGCCATCCGGGAAAAGATCAACAGCCTCTGCGACCAGGGCATCCCCGTGGTAACGCTGAACACCGATATCGAAAACTCCAAGCGCCTTGCCTATGTGGGCAGTAATTTTTTCCGTTCGGGAGAAGCTGCCGCCGGCCTTATGCGTCTTATGACCAAAGACGAAGTACATGTGGGTATCGTATCCGGCTCCCGGAACATCCTGTGCCACACAGAGCGTATCGCCGGCTTCGCTCAGGTGATCCGTTCCCATCCCCACATCCGCATCGCTGATATCGTCAACAACAACGACGACGACACGGAGAGCTATACGCTGACAAAACAGCTGCT
>CAZUZZ010000288.1:0-2853 GCA_964625055.1 uncultured Bacteroides sp.
TCCTCCACCAACAGTATCTTCCTGCCGGTAAAGAAATCTTTCAGGTTCTCCTCCTCCGATTCTTCCCCACTCTCTGCCTCCTGCTCCATATAGGAAGAAAGCAGTATCTGGCGAAGCTCGGAAAGAAAGATGGGTTTCGAGCAAAATGCCGTAACACCGGCCTCCTTTGCCTCATCTTCGATATCAGCCCAATCATATGCGGTAAGAATGATGATCGTTGCCGTCTCTCCAATGACCTTACGGATCCTGCGGACAACCTCAATTCCATTCATATCCGGCATAAGCCAGTCGATCACATATGCGCTGTAAGGCCTGTTTTCCTCAATTGCAAACTCTGTACGGACGACCGCTTCCTTTCCCTGTGTCGTCCAGTCAGGACTCATGCCGATAGAGGTAAGCATCTTGCTGACACTCATGCAGGTATTTACATCATCGTCCACGATCAATGCACGCAGATTCTCCAGTCTCTCCAGATGCTCCGCCTCCTGCGGCTGATCCACCGTGCGGAATCGGAAGGTTACGATAAACTCTGTTCCCTTCCCCACCTCGCTCTCCACCTCGACGGTTCCGCTCATCATCTCTATGATATTCTTGGTGATCGCAAGGCCGAGACCCGTTCCCTGAATACCGCTCACCGTGGAGGTCTGCTCCCGCTCAAACGGCTCGAATAAATGCTCTAAAAATTCTGCGCTCATACCGATACCATTATCCTTGATCCGGAACTGGTAGGAAGCATATCCATCCGGGTCGCTGTCTGTCTGGATAATGCGAACGCTGACTGTCCCTCCTGCCTTTGTATATTTCATCGAATTACTCAGAATATTCAAAAGCACTTGATTCAGACGAAGCTTATCACAGATGATCGTCTCGTTTGTCACATCCAGCGTATCAATATAAAATTCAAACTGCTTTGCCTTGATATCTGATTGCACGATCGTTTTCAAGTCATGCATGATCTCAGGAAGACTTACCTCCTCCTCATTGATCCTGACCTTTCCGCTTTCAATGCGGCTCATATCCAGCACATCATTGATCAGAGAAAGCAGATGCTTGCTGGACGTCATGATCTTATCCAGATAATTGCGCATACTGTCCGCGTTGCCCAGATGTGACGCCGCCAGCGTGGTAAAGCCGATGATCGCATTCATCGGTGTGCGGATATCATGGGACATATTGTTCAGGAAAGTAGTCTTAGCACGACTGGCGTGCTGGGCCTGCGCAAGCGCCTCCTCCAGAACCTGCTTCTGCTTCTGCTCCTCCTGCACGATCTCATCAATATTCCGGAATCCGGCAAGAACGGTGAAGCCCTCCTGTGAACCTTCTCTCCCCACTTTAATATAAGTAAATTGAAAATTGTGTATCTCTCCATCAAACAGGATCCGATAGGTTCCTCTGTATTCCATATCGGAAGCCAGCTTCTCAGTCACCTTGTCAATGGACAACGCCTCCAGAAGCTCCTGCTGATCCTCCGGATAAACGCGATCCTTAACATATTGCTCCACAAGCGGTGTATACGGGAATATCTTCTGAAAATCCTTTTCCAGTCCCGAAGTGATATACCCCTCCAGCTTGATCACTTTAGCCGTATTCTCCCCTGTATTTACCGCATAAACATTGAGGTAATCACGGCTCAATGCATCCACAATGGCAAGCTGCTCTCCCAGCTTCTTATTGGACTGCTCAGATGCCTCCAGTATTTTTTCCTTCCATCTGAGCCAAAACAAAAGCCCAAGGATCGTGACGATCACCAGCACCACGATCACAGCCGCGACAGCCATCTTCCCCGGATGCGCCCGCATATACTGAGTCAGCGTTAAATTCTGCGGTGTATACGCGGTATACTGTGTGATCACCTGGTTGAGTTCATCCTCTGACATCTGTTCCAGACATTTGTCAAGTATCGTCGCAAGCTCGTGGTCGCAGTTCTCCCTCACATACATTTGAAAGGAAAACCTTACGCCGTTTACAATACTGTACTGCAGAGAGTTTGTAAAATCATTGTTGACAAACACCTCCGCCGTGTAGATATATACATAAGTAGCATCCGCATCCCCATTCAGGACAGCATTGAGTGCATCCTCTCTCGTATCGTAGTACAGGATCTGCGCATCGCCGGTAATCCCCTTTTCCAGAGGCTCCTCTCCCTGCACGTTTGTTGCCGCGATAGTCTTGATCTTGCCCGTAAAATTATTTCGGGTCACCTCTGCTATGCCGGCTGACATATAGGAAGCTGTATGAAAACCGCGGCATACATGCTCCTCCGGCTTCAGATCAGAGAGCTTCTTGTCAATCACAACATCCACGCTGTTTGTATCTGCAAGCGTGTAATACTCTTCCCTATCCTTCGGCACAATGATTTCATAGGGCAGGCCGCATAGCTCCATGACCATTGCGAAATAATCCGGCACGATCCCCTTTAATTCCCCATCTTCAACGTATGAATAGGGCGCCCTGTCTCCGATCGCCGTCACCGTGATTTTTTTCTTTCCGTCAAGAACGTCCTGTATATATGCTTTCTCCCGCTCACTAAACACAAGTCCGGGAGAGTGAACCGCCCCATAATATTCGTAAAACAGCGAATTCTGCCAGTCTCCCCCATTGATATTCATCTGCTCGATCGCATAGTCGATCTCTTCCAGCAGTTCTGTGTCTTCCTTGCGCACAATGGCATAGAAATTCTCTGTCATCAACGTGTCCAGAGTTCTTTCGTCCGTCGGTTTTCTCAGGTCGCTGGAAAGGATTGCGTCAATACTGCCATCCTGCAAAGCCTCCTCAAGCTGGCGTGCATCTTCATATTCCTTCGTCTGATAAGAAAACTGTTTCTCCGCGGCAAACTCTTCCAAACTGGCATTC
>CAZUZZ010000289.1:0-2832 GCA_964625055.1 uncultured Bacteroides sp.
GATCGAGGAGTACGGTCTGGATCCCTTCATCAGTAAATGTAAGGAATCGGTCTGGAAATATAAAGGCATGTGGGAGGATTTCTCCGGCACGGTAGGTTTCTGGGCTGATATGGATGATCCCTATGTCACCTATCACGATGACTTTATTGAGTCCGAGTGGTGGGCGCTCAAGCAGATCTGGGACAAGGGCCTTTTGTATAAGGGCTTTAAGATCGTGCCCTACTGCCCTCGCTGTGGTACGCCCTTATCCTCCCATGAGGTGGCACAGGGTTACAAGGCGGTGAAGGAGCGTTCCGCTGTTGTAAGATTTAAGGTGGTGGATGAGGATGCTTATTTCCTGGCATGGACGACCACGCCCTGGACACTGCCCTCCAATGTGGCGCTCTGTGTCAATCCTGTGGAAACCTATGTGAAAGTGAAGGCGGCGGGCGGCTATACCTATTATATGGCTCAGGCTCTTTTGGATACAGTGCTCGGAAAACTGGCGGAGGAAGGAAAGCCCGCCTATGAGATTCTGGAGACCTATGTGGGCACCGATCTGGAGCACAAGGCTTACGAACCGCTCTTTGCCTGTGCCGGAGCCGAGGCGGAGAAGCAGAAAAAGAAAGCCCACTATGTAACTTGTGACAGCTATGTAACAATGACGGACGGTACCGGTATCGTACACATCGCGCCTGCCTTCGGTGAGGACGATGCGCAGGTGGGCCGCAGATATGATCTGCCCTTCGTGCAGTTTGTGGACGGCAAGGGTAACATGACTGAGGAGACCCCTTACGCAGGCCTTTTTGTGAAGAAAGCAGACCCGGAGGTCATCAAGGATCTGGATAAGGAGGGCAAGCTTTTTGATGCGCCCAAGTTTGAACATGACTATCCCTTCTGCTGGCGCTGCGATACGCCCCTCATCTACTATGCGAGAGAGTCCTGGTTTATCAAGATGACGGCAGTCCGGGATGATCTGGTGCGGAACAATAAGACAGTGAACTGGATCCCCGAGTCTATCGGTGAGGGACGGTTCGGCAACTGGCTTGAGAATATTCAGGACTGGGGTATTTCCAGAAACCGTTACTGGGGCACCCCCTTAAATGTGTGGGAGTGCGAGGATTGTGGTCACATGGAGGCCATCGGTTCCAGAGAGGAACTGGAAAAGCTTTCGGGGAATGCTGCGGCAAGGACCGTGGAACTTCACAGACCTTATATCGACGAGATCACCTGCACCTGTCCTGACTGTGGCAAGACCATGAAGCGTGTGCCGGAAGTGATCGACTGCTGGTTTGATTCCGGTGCGATGCCCTTTGCACAGCATCACTATCCTTTCGAGAACAAGGAATTGTTTGACAGCCAGTTCCCGGCTCAGTTCATCTCTGAGGCGGTGGATCAGACCAGAGGATGGTTCTATTCGTTGATGGCGGAGTCCACGCTCCTGTTCAACTGCGCGCCCTTTGAGAACGTGATCGTTCTGGGGCATGTACAGGATGAGAACGGACAGAAGATGAGCAAGTCCAAAGGAAATGCGGTAGATCCCTTCGAGGCATTGGAGACCTACGGCGCAGATGCGATCCGCTGGTATTTCTACATCAATTCGGCGCCCTGGCTGCCCAACCGTTTCCACGGCAAGGCGGTGCAGGAGGGACAGCGGAAATTCCTGGGCACTCTCTGGAATACCTACGCTTTCTTTGTGCTCTATGCGAATATTGATGATTTTGATGCAACCAAGTACAGTCTGGATTACGATAAACTGCCTGTCATGGATAAATGGCTCTTGTCCCGGCTGAATACGGTGGTACAGGAAGTGGATGCCAATCTGGAAAACTACAGGATACCGGAGGCTGCCAGAGCGCTTGACAGCTTTGTGGATGAGATGAGCAACTGGTATGTCCGGATCAGTAGAGAGCGGTTCTGGGCGAAGGGCATGGAGCAGGATAAGATCAACGCCTACATGACCCTCTACACAGCCCTTGTGACGGTAAGTAAGGCGGCGGCTCCTCTGGTGCCCTTTATGACGGAGGAGATCTACCGCAATCTGGTGTGCAGCATTGATAAAAATGCGCCGGAGAGCATTCATCTGTGTGATTTCCCGGTGGCGGATGCGGCGCAGATCGACAAGGAGCTGGAGGCTTCCATGGACGAGGTGCTGAAGGTGGTAGCCATGGGACGTGCGGCCCGCAATACGGCGAAGATCAAGAACCGTCAGCCCATCGGGAAGATGTATGTGAAGGCGGAGATGAAGCTGGATGCCTTCTATCAGGATATCATCAAAAACGAGCTGAACGTGAAGGAAATCGAGTTCTCCGACGATGTTTCCGCGTTTACAACCTACAGCTTCAAACCCCAGCTTAAGACTGTGGGGCCTAAGTACGGCAAGCAGCTGAACGGCATCAGAGCGTATCTGTCTGCGGTGGATGGCACCAAGGCGATGGAAGAGCTTAAGGCACAGGGTGCACTGAAATTTGATGTGGATGGCACAGAGGTGTCCCTTGCGGAGGAGGATCTTCTGATCGATATGGCCCAGAAGGAGGGCTTTGTGGCGGAGGCCGACAACTACGTGACGGTGGTGCTCGACACCAACCTGACGGAGGAGCTGATCGAGGAAGGCTTTGTCTACGAGATCATCAGCAAGATTCAGAATATGCGTAAGGATGCGGACTTTGAGGTGATGGATCACATCAAAGTGGCGATCAATGGGAATGAGAAAGTAGCCGGGATCGTTCAGAAAAACGCAGAAGCGATCTCCGAGAAGGTGCTGGCGGAAGCAATCGTGACTGAGGAGACATTGGCGATTTCCAAAGAGTGGAATGTCAATGAGGAGAAGGTTACCATTGGTGTGGAAAAAGT
>CAZUZZ010000290.1:0-2777 GCA_964625055.1 uncultured Bacteroides sp.
GTTTCACCGGCATATCTTAAGTAGGTTTCCGCCTCCACCCCTTTATGATGCAGGCTGGAAGGATTTCCGTAATCCTCACACATAATCTTATGCATTAACAGCGCAACCTCGTTAAAGCATCGGGTTGTCGCGGAATTATCCAGATATACTTCCATTGCTACCGTTTCCCTTCTTGACATAGTTATTTCCCGCGCAATGCAGCTCGATTTCGTTTCACTTCATCTCGCTCGCGGGCATTCGCCCTATGCATCCATCGGAATAATCACTTCGGTGAGCATACTCCCCGCCGCAATTATTCCTCCGTCTGCGCATTGCTCATTGCTTTCGCGTATATATATAGAATATGTAATCTTATTCCAAATGGTACATCAGCCAGGACAGCACCGTAAGTCCAGCCGTCTCCGTCCGCAGGATCCTCCTTCCCAGAGTGATCGGCTCTATGCCCGCCGCAAGAGCGGTCTCCACCTCGCTCTCCTCAAACCCTCCCTCCGGACCGATAAAGAGAGCCACACTCTGCCCGGGTTTGATTCCCTCTATGATCTCTCTGGTGTGCGCCATATCGTCGGCCAACTCGTAGGGAATGAGCCGCACATCCATCTCCTGTGCATAGGTTACCGCCTCACACAGAGTCATGGGCATTTTTACCACAGGTATGATCCCCCGCTTACACTGCTTGGCTGCCGCCTCCGCAATCCCCTGCCAGCGTCCCACCTTTGCAGCCGCTTTTTTCTCATCCAGCTTTACCACACAGCGTTTCACTGCCACCGGGATCACCTCAAAGGCCCCCAGCTCCACGGCCTTCTGTACGATCAGCTCCATCTTATCCGCCTTGGGAAGCCCTTGAAAGAGATAAATTTTAGAGGGCAGCTCCACCCCCTCTTCCCTGATAAACCGTAATGAACAAATGACCTGATCCTGCGCGAAGGCTTCTATGCCGCAGCGATACTCCCTGCCGTCTTCCCCGGTTTTGACCGCGATCTCCTCGCCGACCTTCATGCGCAGGACATTCTTGATATGATTCACATCACCGCCCGTGATAATGATCTTTTTATCCTGAATCTGTGACGGTTCTACAAAAAACTGATACACTACTCCTCCTCGCGCGGTTCCGCCGTCTCCTGCTGCTCTTCCTGCTGCATTTTCTCCTGCTTCCGTTCTTCCTTCTCCAGCTTACGCGCCTCTCTCTCCTGCTTTCGCGTCTTTGCCGCCCTCACAAATTTTACGGCCCGTACCAGAAGAATAAACACGATAACACCCAAACAGGCTCCCAAGCCATCGATACACACATCCGTAAATCGACCCGACCGGCCTGCCACAAAGAGCTGGTGGACTTCATCGGTGGCGGCATAGACCGTCGCCGCACCGAAGGCGGTTCCCCATCTCCTCAAAAAACTCATCGACCACTGACCGATCCATATGTAGAGAAGCACCGAAAGGATTCCGTACTCCGTCATGTGGGCCGCTTTTCTCACAAATCCTTCAATGGCATCTGCAATTTCCTTCACCCGCGCGTCGTCCATATCCAGATGAAAGAAAAATCTCGTGGAACTGACCATACGGTAGCTGAAACTCTCGCTCACTGCGCTGGATTCTTCCTTCGTCTGGGCAGAAAATGCGAAAATCACGCACATCCACACAATCGCCAGTGCGCCCGCCAGATTCCTCAGCAGAACCAGTTTGAAACTTTGTTGTGTCTCTGTCCTTCCCATAACAATCTCCATTTGTATGACGCTTATTCCTTTTTCGCCGTCACAGACACCCATTCACCCTGTCTGGTCACTTCCAGAACCAAAAGACCTGCCGCCTCCACCGCCTGCCGCACAGTCTCCTCTTTTCCTTCAATAATGCCCGATGTGATATAGACGCCGCCTGATTTCAAGTGCTGCGTGATCACCGGCGTGAGGGGCACCAGCACATCCGCCAGAATATTCGCCGTCACGATATCGTAGCGCTCATAGCCAACTTTATCCTGTATTTCCTTCTCCGTGATGATATTGCCGATCAACAGATCGAAGGCCTCCCCCGGAATCCCGTTGGCCACCTTATTCTGTGCCACAGCCTCCACCGCACAGGGATCCAGATCCGTACCCAGAGCATATTTCGCGCCGTACATGAGAGCCAGAATCGCAAGAATACCGCTGCCTGTCCCCACATCCAGAAGCACTGTCTCCGGCGTCAGGTGTTTTTTGATCTGCCGGATACACAGCTGAGTCGTCTCATGCATACCCGTACCGAAAGCTGTCCCCGGGTCAATGTGCAAAATCTTTTTATCCCGATCCGTCTCCTTCACTTTCTCCCAGGAGGGGATCACCAGAAGATCGTCTATGTAAAATTGATGAAAATACTGTTTCCAGTTATTGATCCAGTCGATGTCCTCGGTCTCAGACACAGTGACAGTTCCTTCGCCGATCTCCATGAAGGAGCGGACCTCCGCAAGCGCCTCATCGATCCTGGCAAGCACATCCGCCTTGTCTGCGGGCGCTCCTTCCAGCAGGAGAGTACCGTCGTCCTGCTCCTCCACAAAAAAGCTTAAGTAGGCGACACCGTCATCCTCCCCGCTCTCGGGCAGGATATCCACAAACATCTGCTCCTTCTCCAGCGCTGTGAGGGGCACCTTATCCTCTATCTGCGCCCCCTCCAGTCCCCTGTCGTAAAGCTCGCTGATAATGATATCCTCCGCGTCCACGATGGTCTTTATCCTGAATTTCATCCATTTCATGGAATCATTACTTCCTTTCACTGAGCTCTAAAAGCTTCTGCTTGAGCTCATTCTCCAT
>CAZUZZ010000291.1:0-2771 GCA_964625055.1 uncultured Bacteroides sp.
CTTTCCGATTTTGATCCTGTTCTCCAAGAGTACATGGATCCGAAGATAAGGGTGTGAGAAATATGCAAATGAAGGGAGAAAAGAAGATGGAAGAAATCAAAGTGGTGACAAAGGACGAAAAGGATACCAAGGTGAATATGGAAGTGATCCTGCAATATCGTGAGTACGAGGTGAATATGGATGCAGTGACTGAACGGGTCAAATCCCATTACACAGCAAAAGGATATAAGGATCCCATTGAGAATATGCAGATTTATGTGAAGCCGGAGGATTTTACTGCCTACTATGTGATCAATGACAGCGTGGTGGGCAAAGTGAATTTATTTTAGCGGGCACTTCATCGTTAGATCGGCAGCAGTTCCACCAGGAATGCCACGACACAGCAAAGTACAGCCACCTGGAAGAGACTGCGGCCCCGCCAGGCCAGTACTATGCCCACAATAAGTGCGCATAATCCTGCAAGAGGTTTTTTTGTAGCTTCCATGATGGCCGGGAAGGTCATGACTGCCAGGGTGGCGTAGGGAACGTAAAACAGGAAGGAGCGCAGAAGCTTATTCGTGATCTCGCGGCGGATCAACGCCAGAGGCGCCATACGGATCAGGTAGGAAACGCCTGCCATCACCAAAAGATAAATCCATATATTATGATTCATTTCTGTTTGCCTCCTGTCCTTCTTGATTTCCCGCCTCCTCCGTGTTGACCGGAAACAGAACCGCAGCGATCAGGGCCAGCGCGATCGTAAGTGAAATGGTCTTTGCGCCGGTAGATATGTTCTCAAACAGACGCAGACGGCTTACAACAAAACTCGATACAAATCCAGCGGCCACCAGACCTGCTATCACCCGGTTTTTTCGGCCGGGTGGGATGATGATGGCCAGGAACATACCGTAGAGTCCCACACTCAGTGCACTGACCACTCTGATCGGCAGCACATTTCCCATGATAACACCAAAATAAGTGCCCAGAGCCCATCCGGGGATCGCCACGGCGATGGCGCCGTAAGCGTACCAGGGATTTAGATGACCCGGCTGCGCCACGCAGATGCCGAAGATCTCGTCTGTCACATCGTAGGCGATAAGCATTCGGTGACGTAGCGGCGTTTCCGGCTTCAATTTTTGACTCAGAGCACAGGACATGAGCAGATACCTTGCATTGACCACTAAAGTCATTATAGCGGTTTCCAGATAAGTGCTCCCCGCGGCGATGAGAGAAAAGCCTGCGTATTCTCCGGCGGAGGCGTTATTTAGTGCACTGGCGATGAGAGCCTGCAGGGCGGAGAGCCCGGCGTTTCTGGCAGCGATGCCCAGCGTGAAGGCTACGGCAAAATAACCCAGCGCGATGGGACAGCCGTCCCGCACTCCGTGCTGAAAGCTGATCTTGTTTTCTGATGTCATTGTAATAGGTAGACTCCTTTTCTATTGCTCGATTTAGTATAGCACCTGGGGGAGCGGAACGCAATGTGGCCGGGCGGGTGAGGACAGAAAAATAATATGATTTTATCATGGTTCTAAAATGCTTGCAAAATACCAGCATCATGCCTTATAATAAACAAAATATTGGTAGAGCGTTCTGCTCTGTCGTCTGCGAGGTTCTTTCCGGCTATCGGAAATAATCCCTTATTTGTTACTTTTATTAACTGTATACCGGGAGAATACCAGATTGCTGTATGTGATCTACTTCTGTTTCGTCGGTTCTGATCTTTCTAGGATATCTCCTTGTATTCAGTAGAAAAACACAGTATAATGGAGGAAAATCTATGGGAAAACGAAATCTGCGACAGGGGTACGGGCATGGAAGCTGGTGGAGGAGACTGTGGATGAACCGCAGGTATTAGGATGCGCTCTTTCGACATCTCTTCCGGGACAAGCAGGATCTCCTGGAACTCTACAATGCCTTGAACGGAAGTACATACACAGACCCTGGGGAGCTGGAAGTGGTCACCCTGGAGGATGTGATCTTTATGAAGATGAAGAATGATCTGTCCTTTATCATTGGCAGCAGCTTAAATCTCTACGAACACCAAAGCACCTGGAACCCCAATATGCCTCTCCGAGGCTTACTCTACTTTGCCGAACAATTTGAGGGACTACTCAGCGCCCGTGGGGATGATATTTACGGGAAGAAACACATTCAATTGCCCACGCCGGTGTATATCGTATTCTATAACGGCAGCGGTATGCAGACAGACAAGATGATGCTCTATCTGTCAGATTCCTTTTCGGAGGGAAGGGGAACTGGGTGCCTGGAATGTACCTGTGAGGTGTTAAATATCAACCGTGGCCACAATAGAGTGCTGATGGATAAGTGTCACCGTCTCTGGGAATACTCAGAGTTTTTGGCAGAGATTGAAGAAAACATAAAGAACGGTATGGACAGGGAGGAGGCAATAGAGACTGCCATCGACACCTGTATCGAAAAGGATATCCTCAAGGATGTTCTGCTCAAACAGAAAGCGGAGGTGCTGCATATGTTGTTAACACACTATGACGAGAAGAAGCATTTAAGGAATACCTTTCTGGAGGGCCGAACTGCGGGCCGGGAAGAAGGAAGAGAAGAAAAGCTTCGGGAGCAGGTTCAGAAAAAGCTGTCCAAGGGCAAGAGCCTTACCGAGATCGCAGAGGAATTGGAAGAGGAAATCGCTGTCATCGAAAGGATTGTCTCCACCCAAAGCACTCAGGAATACTGAGTGCCTTTTTTTTTATTTTGAAAAATGAAAAAAATATGTGTTGACAAACAATATTATATGTCGTATAGTATGTGCAGAAACAATA
>CAZUZZ010000292.1:0-2766 GCA_964625055.1 uncultured Bacteroides sp.
ATGTGGATGAGAATCTGGCGGGACTGGAAAATGCGGCCTACCTGTACTCGATCGTAGATAAGATCCCTTCCAACCCCAAGCGTCAGGTCTACACGGCCTACGAATGGTTCCTTGCCATCTATCGCGGGGAGAAGGTGCCCAGCCGTAATGAGTTTGACGCCGACTACCTCGCCTATCTCCGTGAGCAGAAGATGAACGGAAAGATCTCTGCCGCTGATGAGACCAGAATGCAGACTGACCGGAAGGAGATGGTGCTCTTTGAGATGCGCAATATGTTCCCTTCCGTCAACAAGATCTCCTTCGGCCGTATCTTAAGCTTCTGCCCGATCTTCTCGGAGCATAATGTTTTAAAAGATTTAGACGGCACTCTGGTATCTGCCGACAAGGTGGCGGAATCCTTTAAAAAGATACGTGAGATCGACTTCAGCGCTTACTACCGCGACATCACCTACACCAATCCTGACATTGGTATCGGAAAAGAGACGATCGGTGTGGAGGTACTTCCCGATATCATCCTGATGCCCAATATCGGTATCCGCGGCGTGGCATGGCAGGAGATCGAGGGGCGCAAGCGCACGACTCCGGCCCGCATGATGGTGTCCATCTTCCAGATGGAGGATCTGACCAACATTCTGGTTCGTCTGACCGGCGATTTCCGTTGGGAAATGTGCAAACGTGTACAGGGCGCACGCTGGAACGATATCTCAGAGGCATCCCTCACCAGCGAGTATTTCGATTACATCCAGTTCTACCGTAAGAACCGTGACCTGTCCACAGACGCCAAGGATAAGATCAAACTCGCCATGCAGAAAGCGAAAAATAATTATAAGGAAATGTTTATCAGAGATTATGAAGCCTGGATCCTCTACGAGGGAAATGGTTCCCCGCGGCTTAACAAGATATCCCGTAACATTATCTTCTCCTACTGTCCTTTTGCGAAGGAGATCCGTAACCGTCTGACAGCAAACCCGCTCTACAAGGAGACTATGACGCGTTACGATATCAAACAGGCACAAAAGATCCATCATTTTGACAACCTGTTCCAGAAGCTCAAAAACACCGGAATCCCTATTCCGCAGGAACTTCAGGATCAGCGTACTTATCTGGAGATGTAAACGGCATTCGCTAATATAGTGTTATTCTTCTGTAATATAATTATAGACGACAGCGGGAAAACTCGGTATATTGAATACAGGCTTGATATCGGAAGTCAAGCCGGTAAAAGCAATTCCGAAAAATTCCCCTTTTACACAAGTAAAACCCCGGAGGTCAAACCTTCGGGGTTTTACTTTCTGTAATCTTTCGTTGACTATTTTTTAGCCGTATCAGAAGGCTTCACCAGGAAGAGGCTCAGCAGTAACGCTATGATGTAGAGTACGATCGTGAAGTACAGCACATTCTGATACCCTACCGGATTGATCGACCCGCCATGGCCATCATCGATAAAGTTTCCGGTATTGCTCACGATCAAGGTCGCGATCTGGTTACCGGTAAGTCCTGCAAACGCCCATGCAGAGAGCGTGATGCCATGGATCGCGCTGATGCTGCCCATGCCGTAGTGGTCGGAAAGCAGAGTCGGCACATTGGAGAAGCCGCCGCCGTATCCCGCATTTACCATGAAGAGCAGGCAAAGCACCAAGATCATCAGCAGCGTATTACCCTCGCCGTTCTTAATACCGCCGGTGAGCATCACCAGCCCTGTAAATGCAATAGAGAGAATGAAGATCAGCTTGTAGACCGTATTTCTGTCCTTCATATGATCTGCCCAGGCGGAGAAACCCAGACGACCGCCTGCGTTAAAGATTGCAGTCACAGTGGAGATCACACCCACCACACCGGCAAGGCCGATACACTTCACGATCATCTTCTCCTGAGAGATCAGTGCCAGGCCGCAGGTAATGTTAATATAGAACATAAGCCAGATTCCAATATAGTTGGTGATCGGACGGGTCTTAATAGTAGCCATGATACCCTGTCCTTTCTCTTTCTTCTGAGGCTCATGCCAGCCCTCCGGCTTCGCCAGAAGAAGATGACCCACAAACATCATAACAAAGTAAACTGCCGCCAGAATGAAGAACATCTTATAGATGCCGCCCTCACCCAGATTCGCCAGAAGCGCCTGCATGATAGGGCTCGCGATAGCCTTCGCTCCGCCGAAGCCCGCTACGGCAAGACCCGTTGCGAGACCCTTCTTATCCTCAAACCACAGCATCAGGGTCTTTACGGGAGACAGATACCCGGTTCCGAGACCGATACCCATAATGAACCCGTAGCAGATATAAATGCCGATAAGAGCAAGCACACTGCCCTGATGGCTGCCGCCATAGTAGATGAAGAAGCCTGTGCCCGCCATACCCAGAGCAAAGGTGATCGTGGCGATCAGGGACGACTTGTGAATATCCTTCTCCACCACATTTCCCAGAAATGCCGCCGACATTCCTAAGAAGAAGATCGCAAAGCTGAAAGCCCATTCGGTAGCAGCCTTGGAAAATCCTATGTAGTCAGCGATCTCCTGACTGAAAATAGACCAGCAGTACACCGTGCCGATACTAAAGTGTAGGAGCAGAGCCGGGATCGCGGCACGCACCCATTTGTTTTGACAGTTTTTCATACCCATTATCCTTTCGTTTTAGATAGATTGAAAAAGCGCAAATGCCAATTCCTTTCTATATTCTACTCTGAAAGCCCCAAAATTTCAAGCCACATTCCCGTCACTGTGCCTTCGGTTGATAATCCCGGATCACGGCAAGCGCCGGCAGAGCATTG
>CAZUZZ010000293.1:0-2763 GCA_964625055.1 uncultured Bacteroides sp.
GCAGACACGCCTATATCTGGGACGTGGAGGAGGATGATCCTTCCTGCATCGAATCGGAACATCAGGTCATGAGCAAAGAGCAGACTCTTGTATCCGAGGAGACCATTAAGGCCGGGGAAGAGACAAGAACCCTGATGTGCTACAAGTCTCCCCTCTATAACTGTGACGGCACCGTAATGGGAACTGTCGGCGTGGGGGTCGATGTGACGCAGGAACGCGCCTATGAGAAGCAGATCATCAATAAAAACCACACTCTGGAGACGATCCTCGCCACCATTGACTGCGGTTTAATGAATCACCGTCTGAATGATTCGCATATTTTGAACATAAACAGGGCTGCCCTCAAACTTCTGGGCTATGAAACACTGGAGGAATTGACGGCGGACGGCTTTGATCTCATCGCCGCTTCCGTAGTGGAAGAGGATAAGGAACTTTTGCGAAACAGCATCCGTACCCTGAAAAAAGCCGGGGATACTGTCAATGTAGAGTACCGCGTGCAGCATAAAAACGGGGAAATTCTCCATATCATGGGCAATATCAAGCTCTATGAGGAGAACGGCGAGCTGCTGTGCCAGCGTTTTCTTGTAGACGTTACGGAACAGAAGCTCCAGGAGCGGAAAGACAAGAAACGGCAGATGGAGCTGCTTCAGGCGCTGAGCCTGGATTTCACGCAGGTCTGTTTTCTGGAGCCCGACACCGGTATGCTTGTTCCGGTCCGTACCGACAAGGGTAAGCTGGACAATATATTTGAAAATAAAATTTCTTTGAAAGAAAGCATGGAGCACTACATCGAGGAGGGGGTATATGAAGAAGACCGTGAAATGCTGCGGTATGCCACTTCTCTTGACACCCTCCGGAACGAACTGCGCAACAAACAGGTATACTCCGTTAATTACCGCAAACTGCAGGATGGGGAACTCATCTATTTCCAGATAAAGGCCGTGAACGTCGGAACGGAGGACGGCAGTCTGGGCATTGTACTCGGCTTTCGCAGCGTGGATGCGGAGATCCGCAAGGAGATGGAACAGAACACACTGCTTGAGGCCGCGCTTGCTCAAGCCAATCAGGCAAGCAAGGCAAAGAGTGTATTTTTGTCAAATATGTCCCATGACATCCGCACCCCGATGAATGCCATCGTCGGATTTACGAATCTGGCGATTACCCATATTGACCGGAAGGATCAGGTTGTGGAATACCTGAAAAAGATCCAGACCTCCGGCAACCATCTGTTGAGTCTCATCAACGATATACTGGATATGAGCCACATCGAAAGCGGGAAGCTCCAGCTGGATGAAAAGCTCTGCAGCCTTCCCGAAATTTTACATGGTCTGCGCAATATTCTGCAGGCGGATATCCACGCCAAACAGCTTGATCTGCAGATCGATACGGTGGACGTTGTGGACGAATCCATTTACTGTGACAAACTGCGGCTGAATCAGGTGCTTTTGAATCTGCTCAGCAACGCCGTAAAATATACGGGTGCCGGCGGTCATGTCAGTATGCGGATCACGGAAAAACCGGGCGCTCCCGCCGGCTATGCCAACTATGAGTTCTCCATCAAGGACAGCGGCATCGGCATGAGTCAGGAGTTCGTGGAGCATATTTTCGAACCTTTTGAGCGGGAACGCAACAGCACCATCAGCAAAATTCAGGGAACCGGTCTCGGTATGGCAATCACGAAAAATATCGTGGATATGATGAACGGCTCCATTTCCGTAACGAGTGAGCAGGGCGTAGGAAGTGAATTTAAGGTCTCCTTCACCTTCCGTCTGCACGCCGAAAGCAAAGAAGATCTTATCCTGCCGGAGTTAAAAGACTGCAGGGCTCTGGTAGTGGACGACGATTTCAATACCTGCGACAGCGTTTCCTATATGCTGGGGCAGCTTGGTCTTCATGCCGAATGGACACTGTCCGGTAAGGAGGCGGTGCTGCGCAGCCGTCAGGCGCTCGCGCGCGACGCAAGCTATTCGGTATATATTGTGGACTGGCTTCTGCCTGACATGAACGGCATCGAAGTAACCCGGAGGATCCGGAAGGAAATCGGTGACGACGTGCCCATCATTGTTTTGACCGCCTATGACTGGTCGGATATCGAGGAGGAGGCAGAGGAGGCCGGTGTTACGGCATTCTGCAACAAGCCTTTGTTCTTGTCGGAATTAAGGTCCTGCCTCCATTCCGTGATGCAGACTAAGCCACAGGAGATTGAAGTCGGGGAAACGGAAAATTGTCTCCGACATACCGGGCGCATTCTGCTGGCAGAGGATGTTGAGATGAATCAGGAACTCGCTGTCGTACTTCTGGAAAGCGCAGGCTTCAGCGTAGATGTCGCAGACAACGGTCAGATTGCCTTCGATATGGTGGCAGGATCAGATCCGGGCTACTATCAGGCGGTGCTGATGGACGTACAGATGCCTGTGATGGATGGCTACGAGGCAACAAAACGTATCAGGGAACTGGAAAACCGTGAACTGGCCTCCATTCCGATCATTGCTATGACCGCCAACGCTTTTACGGAAGACCGGGAGGAAGCTCTCAAAAGCGGCATGAACGGCCATATTGCCAAGCCCATCGACGTACAGGTACTGTTTGAAACGCTCGACAAGGTACTCTAGGCAGTAAGTAAACTAAAATATCGAAAAACAATGCTTTACATTTTATAAGTTATATGCTATCCTATGGATGTTGTAATTTAATAATTTTTTAATCTTTTTTGGAGGTATCTACAATGAACAAAGGTACAGTAAAGTGGTTTAACAACCAAAA
>CAZUZZ010000294.1:0-2753 GCA_964625055.1 uncultured Bacteroides sp.
ATCACCAACGACTGGAAAGATGCGCCCCACCAGCTCACCTACGATGTGCGCCAGCCCAAGACGCAGGCCTATGTGAAGGAGAAACTAAAACGCTGGTGTGAGGAGAACCCTGATGTGGATGTGGTGCGCTTCACCACCTTCTTTCATCAGTTCACCCTGACCTTCGATGACCAGAAGCGGGAAAAATTCGTGGAGTGGTTCGGCTACAGCGCCAGCGTCAGCCCTTATATTTTAGAGCAGTTTGAAAAGTGGGCGGGCTACCCTTTCCGCCCGGAGTATATCGTGGACGAGGGCTACCACAATTCCATCTTCCGCATCCCCTCTAAGGAATTTCTGGACTTTATAGAGTTTCAGCAGATCGAGGTGAGCAAGCTGGCGAAAGAGCTGGTGGATATCGTGCACAGCTACGGCAAGGAAGCCATGATGTTTTTAGGCGACCACTGGATCGGCACAGAACCCTTTGGCAAATACTTCGCAAACATCGGTCTGGATGCGGTGGTTGGCTCCGTGGGCGACGGCGTCACCCTGCGCATGATCTCAGACATTCAGGGCGTAACCTACACGGAGGGACGGCTTCTCCCCTACTTCTTCCCGGATGTGTTCACCGAGGGCGGCGATCCCATCGGAGAAGCCCAGGATAACTGGCTGAAAGCCCGCCGCGCGATCCTGCGCTCCCCTCTGGACCGGATCGGCTACGGCGGTTATCTGAAGCTGGCAAACGAGTGGCCCGGCTTTATTGACCAGGTAAGTCACCTCGTGGAGGAATTTCGCCAGATCCATGCCAATATGCAGGGCTCCAAAGCCTACACCGCTCCCTTCAAGGTAGCGGTATTAAACAGTTGGGGAAATCTTCGCCGCTGGATGGCAAATCAAGTGCATCACGCTCTCTGGTATCGTGAGATCTACTCTTATGTGGGTGTGATCGAGGCTTTGAGCGGTATGCCCATAGACGTGGAATTTATCACCTTTGAGGAGATGAAGCAGGGAATCGATCCCGCCATCCGGGTCATCATCAACGCCGGGGACGCCTACACTGCTTTCAGCGGCGGCGATCACTGGAAGGATGCGGACTTAGTCTGCGCCCTGCGGCGCTTTGTGGACGAAGGCGGCGGCTTTATCGGCGTGGGCGAACCCACCGCATGCCAGTATCAGGGACGCTTTTTCCAGTTGAGCGATGTGCTGGGCGTGGACAGAGAACTGGGCTTCTCCATGAGCACCGACAAATACAACGAACTGAACAGAGAGCACTTTATTCTGGAGGACGTGAAAGATGACATCGACTTCGGCGAGGGCAAGAGCCGTATCTACGCCCAGGGAGAAAACTACCAGATCCTCGACATGGACGGCAAGTACAGCCGCCTGGTAGTCAACGAGTACGGCAAGGGCCGCAGCGTCTACTTCGCAGGGCTGCCCTACTCCCCGCAAAACTGCCGTATCCTGCTGCGCGCCATCTACTATGCGGCGCATCGGGAGGAGGAGATGAAAAAATACTACGTCACCGACGTGGAGACGGAGATCGCCGTGTTTGAAAAGACAGGAAGGATCGCCGTCATCAACAACACCAAGGAGCCCAAGGAAACGGATCTCTATATCGAGGGAGCCCTGAAAGCCCATCTCTCTCTTGCTCCCATGGAATTAAAGTGGCTGGAAATATAGCATAGAAAGTGGAGGAAACATAATGCCAATGCGCCCTGCTCCTGAAACCATAGACGAAGTCATCGCAGCCTTTACTTTGGAGGGTGTACTGCGGGAAAAGACCCTCTACGGAAACGGTCATATCAACGACACCTTTCTGCTCACCTGTGACACGGCAAAAGGTGAAAAAAAATACATCCTGCAGCGAATGAATCACAGCATCTTTCAAGACCCTGCGGCTCTCATGGAGAATGTGGCAAACGTCACCGCCTATCTGCAAAAAGTCATCCTGGAAAGAGGCGGCGATCCTGCAAGAGAAACCTTGAACGTGATTAAAACGAAAAGCGGAGAGAATTATTTCGAGGATAGCCGCCACAACTTTTGGCGTGTCTTTCTTTTTATCGATGATACCTTCTGCCTGGAAAAGGTGGAAAACGCCCGGGATTTCCATGACTGCGCGGTGGCTTTCGGCGGCTTCCAAAGACAGCTCGCAGACTATCCGGCGGATACCCTGCACGAGACCATCCCCCGCTTCCACCATACCCCTGCCCGCTTTCAGGATTTTAAAAAGGCGGTGGCAGAGAATCCTCTGGGGCGCGCCGCCCTGGTACAACCGGAGATTGCCTTTGCCCTGAAAAGGGAAGCGGACACTCATGTCCTCACGGACCTTCTGGAGAAAGGCGAACTTCCACTTCGGGTGACCCACAACGACACCAAGCTGAACAATATTCTTTTTGACAACGTGACAAGAAAAGCACTGTGTATCATAGACCTGGACACCGTGATGCCGGGTCTATCCCTCTACGATTTCGGAGACTCCATCCGTACCGGCGCCAGCACCGGCGCGGAAGATGAGACGGATCTGTCCAAGGTTACGCTTGATCTGTCCCTGTTTGAGACCTTTACCGAGGGATTCCTAAAAGGCTCCCAGGGCAGCCTTACCTCTCTGGAGATCGAACTTCTGCCCATGGGTGCGAAGCTGATGACCTTCGAGTGCGGCATCCGCTTTCTGACAGACTTCCTTATGGGGGACACTTATTTTAAGATTCACCGGGAGAACCACAATCTGGACCGGGCCAGAACCCAGTTTAAACTGGTGGCAGATATGGAAAAAAAGT
>CAZUZZ010000295.1:0-2751 GCA_964625055.1 uncultured Bacteroides sp.
CTGCACAGATATCTTACCATGCTGCAAAGCAGCAGCCCTTCCTATGTCCTTATGGCGAGTATGGACGCCTGTGTGCGGTTCCTGGAAGAGGAGGGCACAGGAAGATTTGCCTTTTTCCAAGGACAATATGAAAAATTTTGTAGAAATACCGCAAAATGCCGGTGGATTAAAATCGGAAAAATGACAAATGTGTCAGAAAATTATGCGATGACAGGATGGGATATCGGAAAGATTCTGATCTCGGTCAGAGATACAGAGCTGAACGGAAAAGAACTCAGCGATATTCTGCGGGAACGGTATCATTTGGAAATGGAAATGGCCGCAGATACATATGCGCTGGCGATCATGACGCTGATGGATACACAGGAAGGATGGCAGAGATTGGCTGATGCACTCTGCGAGATAGATGATAGGATAGAGAAGGAGAACTGCGGCAGACAGAGGGTGCCTAAGGATGTGCGGCAGATCACATTGCCGCAGGTTGGATCGTCCATGGCAGCGGCGTTTCACAGCCCGCGGGAGGAGATTTTCCTGCAGGAAGCGGCAGGCAGGACCGCGGCCGATTTTCTGATGCTTTATCCGCCTGGGATTCCGCTGGCGGCACCGGGGGAAGTGCTTGACGAAGAGCTGATACAAAAGATTGAGAATAGCAGAGAAATGGGGTTATCTCTGCGGGGGATCTCTTCGGAGGGACGGATCCCTGTTGTGGTTGAAATTCCTTGAAAAATATGGCATTATTAGATTGGAACTTAAAACGAAGGTAACGGTAGTTATGGGGAAGATTGTGTGCCTGATGGGTAAGAGCTCATCGGGAAAAGATACCATTTATAAAAGGTTATTGTCGCAAAAAAGCGTTCCTTTAGAGACGATAGTGCCTTATACGACTCGACCGATCCGGGCGGGAGAGCAGGACGGGGTGGAATACCATTTCACAGATGAGGCCGGATTTCAGAGTTTGCTCACACAGGGCAGTGTGGTAGAGTCCAGAGAATATAATACCTGTTATGGACTTTGGCGTTATTTTACGGTGGCAGATAAAGAGATTGACCTCGCGGCGCACTCTTATGTTTTGATCGGCACGTTGGAGGCATACGAGCAGCTGTGCGATTTTTATGGCAGGGATAAAGTATTGCCGCTCATGATCGAGCTGGATGACGGTGTGCGTCTGCAACGGGCCCTGGATCGGGAGAAAGCGCAGGATCATCCGAAATATGAGGAGATGTGCAGACGGTATCTGGCGGATAAAGAGGATTTTTCCGAGGAGAAGCTGGCTCGTTCCAATATTGATATCACATTTTATAACGATCAGCTGGATGGCTGTATCAATGAGATCACAGCATATTTGGAGAAAAATTTATAAATACAGACCGCTCTGGTTAGGAGGTGATGAGAGTGGACATCAAAGTAAATCAAATACAGCAGGCGCCGCAGATAGAACAGCCGACGCAGCCTCAGGAGACGGATGGCACGTTTAAGTTCACGCTCGTCAGCCGGATTGAGGAACAGGATCTGCAAAATGCCTTGATCGGCATGATGGAGGAGATTACCAGACAGGGAGATAAACTGGCTAAACATCGGGATATCAAGGATATGAAACGGTATCGCACGCTGGTCAAGGATTTTTTAAATGAGATCGTCAATAGGTCCCATGCCTTTTCCAGAGAAAATTTTCTGGACAGAAGAGGACGGCACAGGGTGTATGGGATCATTCGTCTGATCGATCAGAATCTGGATCAACTGGCACAGGAACTTGTGAAGGATGAGCAGGATAATTTAGCGATCCTGGAAAAGATCGGGGAGATCAGAGGACTGCTGTTGGATATCTTTACCTAATCTGCAAAGGATACCGGGAGAGATACGGGGGGATACGGATGCCAAAGTTTTCAGATATTATCGGACAGGAAGAGCTGAAAAAGCATATACAGAGTGCGATTGAGATGGACAAGGTGTCTCACGCTTACATTATCAACGGGGAGCGCAATGCGGGTAAGGAATTTATTGCCCGTCTTTTTGCCATGACGCTGCAGTGTGAGAAGGGTGGTTCGGAGCCGTGCGGGGAATGTCACTCCTGCAAGCAGGCGGTGAGCCGTAACCAGCCGGATATCATCTATATTGGCCATGAGAAGCCCAATACCATAGGTGTGGAGGACATTCGGGGGCAGATCAACGGTGATATCGGGATCAAGCCTTACAGCAGTCCGCGTAAGATTTATATTATGAATGAGGCGGAGAAGATGACGCCCCAGGCGCAGAACGCGCTTTTAAAGACACTGGAGGAGCCGCCGGCGTATGCGGTCATCCTGCTTCTTACCTCCAATGTGGAGGAGCTTTTGCCGACTATCATAAGCCGCTGTGTGGTTTTAAATATGAAACCGGTGCCGGATGCGCTGGTAAAAAAATATTTGATGGAAGAGCTGGGAGTGCCCGATTATAAGGCCAGTATCTGTGTGGCTTTCGCCAGAGGAAACATCGGCAAAGCGAAGCATCTGGCAGGCAGTGAGGAGTTTGAGAAGGTTAAGGACGAAGCGATCTCCCTGGTAAAATATATCACCGAAATGGAGATCAATGAGATTGTCAAGGCCATCAAAAAGATAACAGAATACAATCTTGATATCAATGATTATTTGGATATCCTTACGGTATGGTACAGAGATGTGCTCCTGTTTAAGGCGACGAAGGATATGAACAGCCTGATTTTTCGCAATGAGATCCAACAGATCAGGAAGGTGGCGGACAGAAGCACCTATGAGG
>CAZUZZ010000296.1:0-2749 GCA_964625055.1 uncultured Bacteroides sp.
GGCACGTCTGGTATCCCCGTAAAAGACCGTCACATCTACGGCTCTTCCCTCTGTAAAGCCGTCGATGACTTCATCATGCTCAGAAACACAATACTCTCCTTTATACAGTGTGTCTCCGTCCATCCAGTAAGCACCAGGATCCAGCGCATCGTAAGCCGCATACACACTCTGACACAGATCTTCCAGTCCATCCATGGTCGCTTCCTGCACCTGATTCCGTATGGTACTGATGGCATATACGGTAATCGCCGCCACCATGACAACCATCGGGATGACACAAAGCATCACAAGTTGCGCCATTACGCCTAACTTCTTCTGTTTTTTCATACGTCCCTTCTCCTGTCTTTTAATCCCGTTTTACTCCCCTTACACAATTCCCGATTATCCGGTGATAATCAGATAATCATAAGTAACCTACGGGTTTTAACGTAGTAACCGTGTGCACATTATATCATACTTTTTTGCATCTGAAAAGTGCAAAAAGGCAAAAAAACATACAAACTAACACAGCAAAAACTATGCGACTATCCCTGTCACGGACGAATTTGTCCGCCGCCGGTGATCTGATATTTGTAGGAGGTCAGTTCCCGCAGTCCCATGGGGCCTCTTGCATGCAGCTTCTGTGTGCTGATGCCGATCTCCGCCCCGAAACCAAACTCAAATCCGTCTGTAAATCTGGTGGAGGCATTTACATAGACGCAGGCCGCATCCACCTCCCGCAGAAACTGTTGTGCATGCGCTTTGTCCTCTGTGATGATGGCGTCAGAGTGGCCGGTGTTATAGCGGTTGATATGGACAATGGCCTCCTCCACCGATGCCACTGTCTTTGCGGAGATGATCAGATCCAGATATTCTGTCGCATAATCCTCCTCCGTGGCGGGACAGGCTCCCGGTATGTTCGTTCTCACAGTCTCATCGCCGCGGATCTCCACCTGCTTTGCCGCAAGCGCCTCCCCCAGTGCCGGCAGGATCTGATCTGCGATCTTTGCATGTACCAGAAGGGATTCACAGGCATTGCACACACCGATGCGCTGTGTCTTGGCATTCAGGACAATGGGAATGACCTTCTCCAGGTCTGCCGCCTCGTCAATATAGATATGGCAGTTCCCGGTGCCGGTCTCGATCACGGGAATCGTGCTGTTCTCCACCACACTTCGGATCAGTCCCGCACCGCCTCTGGGAATGAGCACATCTACATATTCTTTTAATTTCATAAAGGCCGTGGTCACGGCACGGTCATTGTGCTCGATCAGTTGAATGGCCGCGCCGTCAATGCCATCCCGCAAAAGCGCTGTCCGTATCGTCTCGGTGATCGCCTGATTGGAGAAACCGGCATCGCTGCCGCCCTTTAGGATCACCGCGTTTCCCGTCTTAAAGCAGAGTCCGAAGGCATCCGCCGTCACATTGGGCCTGGCCTCATAGATGATACCGATCACGCCCATAGGAACGCGCACCTTCTCGATGTGCAGGCCATTCGGCCGGTCAAACGTCTCCATGACCTCCCCCACCGGATCCGGCAGTGCCGCGATCTGGCGAAGACCTTCCGCCATAGCCTCAATCCGCTCCGCTGTCAGCTTCAAACGGTCTAAAAGTCCCTCCGCCATACCGGCCGCCCGGGCTCTCTGATAATCTTTTTCATTGGCGGCAAGAAGTCGGTCTTTTTCTTTGACCAGCGCTGATGCCGCGTTTTTCAGGGCATGATCCTTTTGCGCGGTGGTCAGTTTTTGCAGAGCCGTTTTGGCAGAAACCGCTTTCCGCCCCAACGTTTCCAGATATTCATTGATTTCTTTGTTTTCCATTATGATATTTCCTTTCCCGGCTTCTAACTTTTCCCGACACATCTGTCTCGAAGCATTTCGCCTCAAAATATTTCCGTCTCCGTAATGATCCATCTCGGGCAGATATCATGGCTGTCCCACGGAATCTCCTGCAGGATCTGACAGTCATAAGCAAGTGCTGCTGTGCAGATCGTATTCTTCGCCTGCCCGGACAGACTCGCCAGATAGCGGTCATAATAGCCGCCTCCGTAACCGATCCGATGATGCGCTCTGTCAAATACAGCCCCGGGCATACACATAAGGGCCTTGCCGGCAATGGGGCTGCAAACCTCTGTGATATGATTTCTCGGCTCTAAAATACCGTGATAGCCCTCCTCCAGATCGCCAAGATCCTTTATTCTGAAAAAATTCATCTCCCGTCCCGCTACCCGTGGCGCAAAGACCGCTTTTCCATCCGCAAAGGCCCGCTCGATCAGGGAAATGGTGTCCACCTCGCTGCGAAAACTGACATAGGTAAGAAGCGCCTGTGTTTCCCGATAGCAGGTATGCTCTGTTAAATTCTTAACGATTTTTTTACTAAGGCGCATCCGCTCCTGCGCCGGAATCTCATCCCGCAAAGCCAACGCCCGCGCCCGCACCTCAGCCTTTGTCCGTTCCATGCTTTTTCTTCTCACCAAGCTTCGTCACACTGCCGTCCTTTTCCAGAATGGAGATGTTCTCCAGCTGGCCTCTCAGATTCGCCCGCACATTCGCCACATAAGCCTGACGCAGAGCCGTCTGCTCCTCCTTTTCCTCAGGAGTTAATCCCTCCGCCTGAGACTTGTGATATAACTCGTTGATCCGTTGTGTCATCTGTTCTACGTTCATATCTTTTCATTCCTATTGTCTGTGTTGCTGCTGTACATACAGCGGCAGATCAAAATGTTCGTCCCTGTGCGCCAGAAAAAGTGTGCCGATATTCTGCCCGCTCA
>CAZUZZ010000297.1:0-2741 GCA_964625055.1 uncultured Bacteroides sp.
GCCGGATGTGGTTCCGACAGGTTTTTTATGCGAGTATGCAATCAGTTTAACCGGTTCGCGATAGAGGAAAAGTCCGCGCCTTCATCGTCATCCTGGGTGGACTGCAGTTTTTTGTCCGCTTCCACGGCGGATTCGCTGGCCAGATCCATATAGCGGATAAAAATATCCTCCACGGAGGAGCCGGTTTCTTTGGCAATCTCTTCCATGATGGGCTTTAAGGCTTCCAGCTGAAAAGAGATGCGGGTCTTTTGGGGATCGATGTCCGCAAGCGCCTCCTCCGCGTAGGCGTTGATCCGATCTAAGATTTTTTTATCTTCAGGGGTCATATCCATTCGTCCTTTCTTGTTTTTTTATTCGCAGTGCAAGCTCGAAAACCTTCGGTTTTTTTCGCTCGCGTACATTTTATCACGATTCCCTTGTGATGCCTAGTGGAATTTGTTAAAATAAATACATATATTACCATGCGACAGGCAGAGAAGAAAGGAAAACTATGGCAAAGATAAATCCATTTCGGGCCATCAGACCCAGGGATGATCTGGCGGAGCGCATTGCGGCGCTGCCCTATGATGTCTACAATAGAAAAGAGGCCAGAGAGGCCGTTTCGGGCGACGAATACACTTTTCTGAGAATAGACCGGCCGGAGACACAGTTTCCGGAGAACTACGATATGTACGCGCCTGAGGTTTACGAGAAAGCGCGGGAAATGCTCGACCGAATGATACAGGACGGACTTTTCATACAGGAGCAGAAAAGTGCATACTATGTGTATGAACTTGTGATGGATGGCAGATCTCAAGTGGGGATCGGCGCCTGTGCTTCGGTGGATGATTATGATGCCCAGATGATCAAAAAGCATGAAAATACCCGGGCTGACAAGGAGGCTGACCGTATCCGCCATGTGGATGTGTGCAGCGCCCAGACAGGGCCGATCTTTCTGGCCTACCGCAGGCGGGAGGAGATCGAGCGGGAGGTGCAGGCCGCTATGACCAGGAAGCCGGTCTACGACTTTACGGCGGCTGACGGGATCACGCACCGGCTTTGGGTGATCGACGATGAGGCGGCCGTTGGACGCATTCGAGACGCCTTTTTGCAGGTGGAGTCCATTTATATCGCGGATGGGCATCACAGATGCGCCTCGGCGGTGCAGGTGTCAAAGAGGAGACGTGAGGCGTGTCCTGATTACACCGGGCAGGAAGAGTTCAACTTCTTTTTGTCGGTGCTGTTTCCGGATGACCAGCTCATGATCATGGACTATAACCGTGTGGTGAAAACCGTAGTCGATTTTGATAAGGAGATGTTTTTTCAGTGCATGAGAAAGGCCTTTGCGGTGGAGGAGATGGGCAGGGAAGCCTACAAACCGCAGAAGAAAGGCGAGATCGGTATGTATCTGGAGGAGACATGGTATCGCCTCACAATAAATAATGAGTGTTATACTGGAGACCCGGTGGAGGATCTGGATGTGGCGATCCTGCAGAAGCATCTTTTGGAGCCGATCTTTGGCATTGTGGATCCGAAGGTGGACGACAGGATTGATTTTGTGGGAGGCATCCGGGGACTGGCGGAGCTGGAGCGGCGGGTTCACACGGATGCAAAGGTGGCATTTGCCATGTATCCCACAGATATCCACGAGCTTTTTGCCGTGTCCGATGCGGGGAAGCTGATGCCCCCGAAATCTACCTGGTTTGAGCCGAAGCTCAGGAGCGGTCTTCTGATACACAGGATAGAATCATTTACGGAAAGGGAAGGTGGCAGATGAATAAAAAGTTATATAAACTGATGAATTGGGCGGAGATAGAGGGCGTTGTCTATTCGGAAACGGATGATCCCCATGCCATTCTGGGAGCCCATGTGACAGGAAATTCGGTGTTGGTGCAGACCTTCCAGCCCGGAGCCAAGAGTGTGCGGCTGCAGCTTTTGGAGGGAGATAAGAGTTATCGGATGGAGCAGGCTGATGAGGAGGGCTATTTTGCCCTGCTTTTGTCAGGGAAAAATATTCCCGCTTACGAGTATGTGGTGGAGGCGGAGAACGGAAGCCTGAAGAAGGTGAAGGATGCCTACAACTTTGCCCCTCAGATCACCAGACAGGATACGGAAAAATTCAATGCGGGCATCCATTACAGTATCTACGAGAAGCTGGGAGCGCATCCCTGTGTGCTGGACGGCACCGCAGGCACCTCCTTTGCCGTCTGGGCGCCGAATGCCCAGCGGGTCAGCGTGGTGGGAGATTTTAACGGCTGGGACGGCAGAGTACACCAGATGAAGCGGCTCTGGGATTCCGGCATCTTTGAGATCTTTATTCCCGATGTGAAGCCGGGAGACTGCTATAAGTTTGAAATCAAGGTGAAGAGCGGTCTGGTCTACCTGAAGGCGGATCCCTATGGATTTGGCGCGCAGCTTCGGCCGGACAGCGCCTCTGTGGTGCGTGATATCACAGATTTTTCCTGGAAGGACAGCAAGTGGATGAAGGAGAGGGCGTCCCTTCAGATTGAGGATAAACCTATGAGTGTTTATGAGGTCTATCTGGGATCCTTTGAGAAGCCTTCTGATGGCAGAGAATTTTATAATTACCGGGAGCTTGCGCCGAAGCTTATTGCTTATGTGAAAAAGATGGGATATACCCATATAGAGCTGATGCCCGTGATGGAGCACCCGCTGGATGCCTCCTGGGGTTATCAGGTGATCGGTTACTATGCGCCCACAGCGCGTTACGGCACGGCGGAAGATTTTATGTATTTTATGGA
>CAZUZZ010000298.1:0-2733 GCA_964625055.1 uncultured Bacteroides sp.
TCTTTCCTATGGCGCTGCTGTTTGGTCTATATTGTCTGTGGAAAAAGGCTTTGTTCTATGAGAAAGTCTTTTTTTCTGTTCCGGTGAGAATTTTATTGGCGGTCGGATTTGCCGCCTTGCAGATACTGGGGGTGTGCTGGAGCCATCAGGAAGCGGTGCTGTTCCCTGAGGCAGCGCTTTGGGTTCTGTGTCTGACGCCGCTTTGCTATGCGGGGGTGAATATGGCCTTTACCTGGGCGGCGCGCGCAGTCGGGACGGAAATGCGGCTGGAAGAACCGGAAAGACCGAAGGGCTCTTTCCTGGGAGCCTTTGCGGTTATCTTTGCGGGATTCTGCATCCCTTTTGCCACCTATTATCCGGCGATCATGGCCTACGATGTGATCCCCCAGCTGGATCAGATCCGCTCAAGCGGTCTGACGACCCATCATCCGCTGATCCATACGCTGTGGCTCGCGGCCTGCCTGAAGGCGGGGGAGGCGCTGCCCTTTGCAAATGCAGACAGGGCGGGACTGGCAATCTATTCTCTGATGCAGATGGCTGTTATGGCAGGCTGTTTTGCCTACGTCTATACATTTCTTTGCAGACAGCGCGTGAACCGGTGGATATGCTGTCTCTTCGTGCTGTGTGCCGCTTTTTTCCCGACCCATGGAATGCTTGCCGTCTCAATCACAAAGGATACGGTTTATGCGGCGCTGGTCATGGTATTTACGGTTTTTGTCTATGAGCTTGCGGTGAGGGAGGACAGCCCGGCAAGAGGATGGATCGCCGGCTATGTTTTTGTGTCGGTGCTCTTGCTTTTGTTTCGGAATAACAGCATTTACGCGTGGATCTTATATGGGATCGCGGCATTCTTCTTCCTTCGTCGTAAAAAGCTTCTTTTCCGGCGAATCTGTGTCTGTCATGGTGTGATCCTGCTTTTGTACCTGTCGTTTACTGGCGTGATGACCTATGCTGCGGCAGCCACGAGCGATACTTATGCCAGAGAGATGCTGAGTGTGCCTGCCCAGCAGATTGCCAGAGTGGTGCAGTATCATGGGGAAGAATTGACAGAGAAGGATCTGGAGGCGCTTACCGCGGTCTGGCAGGAGGAGCTGCCGGAGTATGTGGCGGCCATTGCTGACAGGAGTAAGAAAGATATCACAAACGAGAAGGAGACGCTTCGGATCCTGGCAGGGGAATGGGTTTCTCTGGGAATGCGCTATCCGGGAGAATATCTGAAAGCTTTTTTGTTGAAGAATAAGGGGATGTGGGACCTGACAGATGTGTCATATTTAAACGATGTGTATTCCTATGCGAAGGGCTATCTGCAGATCACCTATCCCAGCGATCAGCAGGCGTACATGGAGTCGCTGGCGCCGGGCTATGTGAGACATCAGAAATTACAGCTTCTGCAGGCTTTGTATCGGTATTTTGCTGCGGGAGATGAACTGTGGCGGTATTGCCCGCCGGTGGCGCTTGTGATGCAGCCGGCCTTTTACTGTTTCCTGCTTCTTTTTTACTGTCTCTGCTGTATCGGGCTGAAAAAGCAGGCGATGCTGCTCCCGGCAGTGTATCTTCTGGCACTTTTGGGGACGCTGCTCCTGGGTCCCTGCGTGCTCACCCGCTATATGTACCCACTGATGCTGTCAATTCCCGTTCTGGTGGGACTTATGTTCGGCCGGTGTGGGGGTAGCAAAGATGCCACAGCTGACATCATTTAAGGAGAGTGCGCAGGCACTCGATCTTGGCACTCGATCAGGGCGATAAATGGTATACGTAATAGACCGTGTCCCCCAGAGTAAAGGTGTCGGCGGTGGTAAGCTGGGCCTGATAGGTGTGGCGGAAATACATGAGGACAGGATGTTCTTCGTTGTAGGGCGCCTCCTGCAGGATAAAAAATATATGCTCGTTGTCCACAAGATCCCGGCCAAAATCGCCAATCCCGTGGGCGGCGAGTTTTTTTTCGGTGTTGGGATTGCACACCACGCCCCAGTTTGTGTAGATAAAATTGAGGTAGGTATCCTGATCGAGGGCAAAGGGCGTTTCGCAGAAATGCTCCAGTGTCCCCGAACCGTAGGTCCATATATAGAAATTTTCCGGGTGGGAACGGCAGTAATCTTTAAGCCCCTGCCAGGTCTCTTCGTGCACCCGGTAGTTTTCCTCCACATTGGTGCGTGTAAGGTGGATGGAGAGAAGACTGAGAAGCAGAGCGACAGGGATCGCGATATAGTATCGCCTGGTCTTCTCCAGTTCCAGCAGGTTAAAAGCCAGAAGAATGGCAGACAGGATCAGAAAATCCGCTGTGATGAGGGGCTGGGCAATGCGCTTGGGAAAACGGCCCTCATACAGAACGTAGCCCCAGCTGACACTGCGCCCGAACAGATACATCAGGTAGACAAAAAGAGCGTGTGCGCTGCGGTGCAGGAAGATCAGCACCGGCGTCAGAAGCAGCAGAATACCCGCAAGCAGATTGGCGGGCTGCATGCCGTCCTGAAAGAAAAAGACGCTCACGGAGGACACTGCCATATTTTTCAGGCGGTACATATAAGCTTCCTCGTCCAGACCGATGACTTTCAGTTCTTCCTGACATTCTTCGTATTCGGGCCAGCCGTAGAAATCTCCTACCCGTTCTCTGTAGTGATTGATCTTTCGGAAATCAGACCACTCAGGTGAAGCGTAGGCGGCGGCATTTATGCCCCAGAGGATCCCCATCCCCAGAAGAAGGAGCAGGGCAAACCCAAGGAGCTTGACAGC
>CAZUZZ010000299.1:0-2717 GCA_964625055.1 uncultured Bacteroides sp.
GTGAGCTGTCTGAAATTAAAGGGCAAGAGCGGATAGATATAGCTTTTATCTGACAGCGTCTTGTTGCATACGATGGAAAGCAGGAAAAGCAGAATAGCCGCCACATAACCATAGATTCCGAAAATTGCCGTCAGAATCAGGTTGATGATACGCATGAATTTCAGGGCATAACCTAGTTCGTAATTTTGCTGGGTGTAGTTAGCTATGGCTACAAAGGCCATATACAGCATGACCTCACTGTTGAACCAGCCGCTGTTGACAGAAAACTCTCCCAGAACCAACGCCGCCATAACGCTTAAAGGGGTACTCAGCATATTCGGTGTATTTACTGCCGCCAGTTTCAGACCGTCGATGGCCAGTTCCAGAATCAGAAATTGTGCGATTAGCGGAATATTGGACTCTTCCTGCAGCATGATGAATTGAAAGCTATCTGGTACCCATTGAGGATTCTGCATCAGGAGCAGAAAGGTTGGTGTCATGATATAGGTCAGGATCGAGATCAAAAATCGTGTCAGACGCAGATAGGTTCCGGTGATTGGCGGGAAATAATAATCATCCGCTTCCTCCACGATATCAAAGATGGATGTGGGTACGATCATGGCAGAGGGTGAATTGTCCACCAGGATCACGATGTCTCCCTCCAGCACCTGTGCCGCCGCCACGTCGGGCCGTTCCGTAAATTTAAATTTCGGAAAAGGGTTGAACCAAAGCCGCTGGTAAAGGCATTCCGCCAGACTCTCCTGATTCATGGTCAGTGCGTCCACTTTGATATTCTCGATTCGCTTTTTTACTTTCTCCAAAAAGGCGTGATCCACCCGATTATCCATATAGCAGAGCACAATATCCGTCTTAGAGCTTTTTCCCGCATTCATCATTTCCATGCGAAGTTCTGTACTGCGGATTCTTCTTCTGATCAGCGCTGTGTTAAAGACCACCGTCTCCACAAAGCCATCCTTACTGCCACGAAGTGTCTTGTCCTTATCCGGCTCGGAAACGCTTCTTGCGGGGTAGGTTCTGGAATCCAACAGCACACATCTGTCGTAGCCGTCGATAAAGAGCGCAAACACACCCGAAAGAACATTGTAGATGATATCGTCCCATTTGTCCTTGAGATCCACTTCCACATAAGGCGTAGCCTTCTTTGCCATCTCATAGGCGCTATCCGGCATATCCTCGGGCGTCAGCCCGATAAAGTACTGCAGGATTTTCATCATCAGTTCATCCTTGCAGAAGCCGTCAATAAAATAAATACAGGCCTGTCTGCCGCCCACCTCGATCACACGGTAGACCACATCAAAGCTTGTATCCGGCGCCATATGCTCCTTCATGTACTCCATGCTTTCCTGTAGAGAGGTTGTCATTTTTTCTTTATTATTCAACACAAAAACTCCTTCCGTGACTTACCATTGTTTCCCATAGTATGTCTTGGAAAGGGAGTGTTTATGCACCATAATGTTGTATTACCAGTGTGTTATAATAAAAATAAAGAAAACTTATGATTCCTCTTGTTATTTTACCGTTTAAATAGTAAAATGAAGTTAAATTAGCTAATTAGAATTGCGAAAATAAATTAAAATTAGCTTGAGGTGTGCTAATATTTAATCAGATAATTGATTTAGTAAGTTGATAGGAAACAAAGGAGACTAAAATATGGGATACGACGTACGCGCCGAAAAGGGTTTTGTAAACCGGGGAAATCTTTATCGGATGAAGGAATTGATGAAGAGGGCGGAGAGTGGAGACAGAATGACGCTGGCCTTTCTGGGCGGTTCAATCACCCAGGGGGCTGTCTCATCACAGTACACAAATTGTTATGCCTATCTGGTCTATGACTGGTTTGTAAGGCGTTTTCCGAAGACAGCATTCACCTATGTGAATGCAGGTGTGGGCGGGACGACCTCACAATTCGGCGTATCAAGAGTGGAGGAGGATGTGCTGCGATACAAGCCGGATCTGGTGATCATCGAGTTTTCGGTCAACGATGAGAACAATGATTTTTATCGGGAGACCTATGAGGGACTTGTGCGCAGGGTATACGGAAATGCCTTTGCGCCGGCAGTTCTTCTGGTACATAATATTTTTTATGATAAAGGTGTCAGCGCGGAGGAAAAGCATCGGGAGATCGGCTTCCACTATCAGCTGCCCAGTGTCAGCATGAAACCTACCATCTATGGGGCGGTAACGGAAGGAGTTATGGAGCGGCGGGATATTACGCCGGATGATCTGCATCCGAACACGGAGGGCCACGCATTGCTTGCGGAGGTTATCACGGGATGTCTGGATCAGATTTATGGGCAGAGACATGAGGAGGAAGAGCCGTTTCCCATGCCGGATCCATTGACAGAAAATGCCTATGAAAAGGCGAAACGCTTCCAAAATCATAACAGTGCACCAATCTGTGAAGGATTTGCTGCAGACCCCGCGTTAAAAAAGTATGTGACCGACATTTTTCGCTGCGGATGGACGGCGGCGAAGGAGGGCGATCAAATCACCTTTGAGGTGGAGGGAACAGAGATCGCCGTGCAGTATCGAAAGTCGGTGAAGCATCCAGCGCCTGTGGCGGTAGCGGTGGTAGATGGTGATGAGGAGCATGGGATCACACTGGATGCCAACTTTGAGGAGACCTGGGGAGACTGTCTTCATATCGATACCCTGGCGCACCATATGCCTATGGGCGTGCATAAGGTGGAGATACGGCTGACACAGACCCATGAAGA
>CAZUZZ010000300.1:0-2714 GCA_964625055.1 uncultured Bacteroides sp.
GGAAAGATCAGTTCGTTTTGATAGTTGTAGACGTCCTCGCCGATCACCATGCCGTTTGTTAACGTCATGCGGGCCACATCTTTCATAAGTTCCTCCATTCCGGCCTGACTGTCCAAAGAAAGCAGACCTTACCAGATATTGTAGTGAAAAATTAAGTTTTATAAAATTATGTACAGATATAGTAGTAACTTCTGATATATAGTATAAAACTTCTGTCGGAGAAGTCAATCTTTTCTTGTAGGGATATTGGGGAGAAAAGCGCCCCGGAAAGAGGGAAAAAATGAGTATTTGTGACACGTGTAGCAACTATCAGTATGACGAGGACTACGAGTATTATGTATGCATGGTGGACCTGGATGAGGACGAGATGAGCCGTTTCCTTTCGGGCGGTAACTTTGAATGCGCATTTTATCAGCAGGAGGATGAGTACGGGATCGTCAGAAAACAAATGTGAATCGTCGCAGGATCGGCATCCTGCGACCAAAGAATTACTTCGTAATTCTTTCTTCAATATTTTACACTGTGGCATCTTTTTTTATGGTATAATTGTCCGTGAAAGCAATGGGGAGTGCAATATTTTGGATGAGAGTTTATAATAATCTGTATGTGGGAGATACTGTTAAAAAGCCGGAAAGGCTCATAAAGAAGCTGAAAAAGCATAAAAAGCTGCCGGGATTTTATGTGATCGCCTTCGACAGGGAGACGGACTCTCTCTCGATCTATCACAGTCTGATGCTTACGCAGTGGTATTATAAGGAGAATCCGCCCGCCTGTATTGTGGGATTGGCGAACAATAAGGAGGAGGCGTTTGCGCTGATAGAGCAGATCGCGGCGGAGACTCTTGCGGCTACCGGGCAGGTATCTCTGGTGGAATATCTGTCCCGGACGGATCCGGAAAGCTTTCAAGGGTAAGACAAGAACGACACCTGTAAACAGGTATTTGGAGAAGAAATGCTACATATTCTGCTATTGCTGTTAAAGATCATAGGAATCATAATTCTCTGTATTCTGGGAACGATTATATTAGTGCTTTTAGGCATTCTTTTCGTACCGGTCCGGTACCGGATCGAGGTTGTCAGAAAAGAAGGTGAGAACGAATCGCCGGTGGTGGTACAGGCAAAGGTCACCTGGCTGCTGCATTTTATAAATGTGCTGGTACGGTATTCCACAGAGTTTTATCTTCGCATACGGCTTTTGTTTATCCCGATATTCCGATGGCCGGGAAGAGAAAAGAATAAGGCGGGGAATCGAAGGGAAAAAGAAGAGAGAGAACAAAAGAAAGAAGAGAACATAGAAAAGCGGGAAGAGAAAGTAGAAGAGAGCGAAGAAAAGCGGGAAGAGAAGGTAGAAGAGAGCAAAGAAAAGCGGGAAGAGAAGGTAGAAGAGAGCAAAGAAAAGCCAGGAGAGATAGTAGAAAAGAAAGAAAAAACCGCGGCGGAACACGGCAGGGAATATATTGAAGAGTCATCAAAACAGGTACGCGATGAAAAAAGCGGAAAAGAAATCCCGAGGATCACAGTAAAGAGAAAAGAGCAGGAAACGGAGCAAAATACCGGTTTTACAAAGGCGGCAGAAGCGGTAAAGCCACAGAATTTTGTCCATAAGCTGCGTGCATTATGGGAGAAGATCCAAAATTTCATTGAAAATATACAATACACAATCCGAAATATCTGTGATAAAATAAAATCAATATGGAATAACATACAGTATTACAGCGATCTGGTAAAGAGCGATGTGTTCCAAAACACCTTTCAACTGTGTAAAAAAGAACTTTGCAGGCTCTTGAAGGGAGTTTTGCCGGGAACTTTCGAGGCGGATCTGGTAGTGGGTATGGATGATCCGGCAGCTACGGGCCAGATACTGGCTGTCTGCGGTATGCTCTATCCGGTATTGGGCGGGCATATCAACGTTGTGGGTGATTTTGAGCAGAAACGTCTGGAAGGTCGTATCTTTATGAAGGGCAGGGTCTATGGCATTACCCTGATATATGTATGTGTGAAGATTTACTTCAATAAGAATGTGAAAAAACTGTACAAGCTATTGAAAAAGGAGGCAGTGTAGATGGCTGAGAATAATTTTAGCGGTGTGATAGATTCCCTGATGAAAGGCATGAATGCCGTGATCGGCACGAAGACGGTAGTGGGAGATGCCACTCAGGTGGGTGATACCATTATCCTGCCCCTGGTGGATGTAAGCTTCGGCGTAGGAGCAGGTGCGAGCGCTGCGGATAAGAAAAACGGAGGCGGCGGTGGTTTTTACGCCAAGATGTCGCCAAGTGCCGTTCTTGTGATCAAAAATGGAACGACCAAGTTAGTCAATATCAAGAATCAGGATACTGTCACCAAGGTGCTCGACATGATCCCGGATATCGTGGAGAAGTTTACCGCACCCAAGGAAGAGATGCTTGCGGATGACACGGCGGTTGATATCGCTTTTCCGGAGCAGGAGAAGTAGAGGACACTTTTTAGGGTTTTCGACATATAGTATCATAAGAGCATAAGCAGAGGAAGCCTATGAAAAAAATGATTGGGTTTGTGGCGCTTTGTGTGGCGGCCGGTATGTTGATCATGCTTTTTTTGGTGAATCGGTTTTTGGGCCTGATATTGATCGTACTGCTTGTGCTGATCGGATATAGTTTTTTTTGTTGTGATTAAGAGATAATCGTCGCAGGATCAGCATCCTGCGACCAAAGAATTACTTCGTAATTCTTTCTG
>CAZUZZ010000301.1:0-2680 GCA_964625055.1 uncultured Bacteroides sp.
GCAGTATTTTAAGAAAGAGCTGGAGGGCAAGGGCCGGGTGATCGCTACGGACTGCTCTAATCTGGCTCCCGCGGTGTATGAGGCGGATGCCTTTTATCTGGTACCGCGGATCACGGCACCGGATTATCTGGACGTGATATTGGATATTTGTAAGAAAGAAAAAATAACAGGCGTTTTCTCGCTGATCGATCCGGAGCTGTCACTTCTGGCAAAAGAGAGGGAGCGTTTTCTGGCGGTGGGCACGACGCCCATTGTCTCCGACTATGAATTGGTGGAGACCTGTTTTGATAAGTACAGAATGTTTGAGATGCTTGGCAAAATGCAGATACCGACTGCGAAATGCTACGCCGACAGAGAGGCCTTTTACCGCGCGCAGGAGCAGGGAGAGATATCTTATCCTGTCTTTGTAAAGCCCGTGCGGGGCAGCGCCAGCATTCACATCAATAAGGTGGAGAGCAGACAGGAGATCGAGGTGCTGTGCAATCTCTATGATGATCTGATGATCCAGGAGTATATGGACGGGCAGGAATACGGGGCCGATGTGTACGTGGATATGCTCTCGGGAAAATGCACGGATATCTTTGTCAAAAAAAAGATCAAGATGCGGGCGGGAGAGACGGATAAGTCTGTGTCCTACAAGGATGAAAAGCTTTTTGAAATCATACGAAAATTCGCGGAGGACTGTGGATTCCGAGGCATGATCGATATTGATATTTTCCAAATCAACGGTACTTATTATATCTCTGAGGTCAATCCCCGGTTCGGTGGGGGCTATCCCCATGCCTACGGCTGTGGTGTGAATATGGCGGCCGCAGTGGTACGAAATCTGGACGGGCAGGAGAATGCGGTGCGGATCGGGAATTATGAGGAAGGGATCTGCATGATGAAGTTTAACGAGGTGATGATACGGGATATGCGGGGAGAGGAGATTGTTTCGTAAGTGACTGTTAAACATACGCGAAGCAGGGAGAATGAATTTCTCTCTGCTTTGTGAATATTAAACAATACAATATTTTGTGTTTTTTCTTTAAAATTTTCTTACTGTGATCCATATACTGATATTTATACAAGATAAACGATATTACGCCTATTAATTTTCTACATATTCTTTTGTAAAATCCTTTGCAATCTGTCTTTTGCTGTGATATATCTGTTTTAAAGAATGATTCGTCTATGCGTTTCTATTCGGTATTAACTTGGAATCAGACCATCTGTATTGATTCCCCAATTCTCTGGAGCTATGTTCCGTCATGATCATCTAAGAAAGGAAAACACATCTATGAATCAACATTTCGAAAAAGTAAGTTTCATTTTTCAGGACGCCCACGGTGAGCTTCCCTACGGCATGACCAACGACTATATGTTTCGCGCTGTTTTGCAATCCAACAATAAGGTTTTGCGTGGCTTGATCTGCGCCCTGCTTCATCTGGCTGAATCGGAGGTAGACTCTGTGGAGATCACCAATCCTGTGATTCTGGGAGAAGTCGTTACGAATAAGGAATTCCGTCTGGATATCAATGTGATCCTGAACAATCAAATGCTGATCAATCTGGAAATGCAGATTGCTAACAGGTTGAACTGGCGTGACCGTTCTGTTATGTATCTATGTCGCTCCTTTGATCAGCTAAACCACGGACAAGGTTATGGGGCCGCAAAACCTGCCGTACATATCGGTTTCCTGGACTATACATTGTTTCGGGAACAGCCCGAATTCTATGCCTCTTATAAACTGATAAACGTTAAAAACCATCAAAAATACAGTGACAGCCTGACGCTGTATGTGCTAGATTTATCTCGTATAGATCTGGCAACCGAGGAAGATAAACAGTACCGTATCCAAGAATGGGCAAAGCTTTTTAAAGCCACCACATGGGAGGAGATCAAAATGCTGGCAGGCAAAGATGAATATATACAGGAAGCAGCCGAGACTATATTTCAATTGAGCGCGGATGAGCTGGTACGCAAACGCTGCCGTGACCGGGAGGAGTATTATCAGGATCTGCGCAACTACGAGAGAGCGATAGCGGAGCAGGAAGAGAAGATTGAGCGAGACCGGATCGAGCATGAGCAGGATCTGCGCAACTACGAGAGAGCGATAGCGGAGCAGGAAGAGAAGATTGAGCGAGACCGGATCGAGCATGAGCAGAACCTGCACAACTATGAGAGAACACTCGCAGAACGAGATGCTCAAATTCAGCAATTACTTGCGGAAATCGAGACTCTAAAGGCACAAAATTAGCCGGAAATCATAGTACAAATAGAGCTATTATACTTGAATCTTTTGAAGTGCAAAGGAATTGCGATCATTTATCGTGGTTCCTTTTCTTTATGCGGATGGACACGATTAATTTTCCACATCCTGTATGTTTTATGTTATAATGGCTTATGTGATTTCAAACAATATCTTTTATACCGATTATAAGGATGAAAACACTATGAGCAGGATTTTAGTATTAACGAATTCTTCCGGGGGACTATATGATTTCAGGGGAGAATTTATAGAGGCGCTTTGTAAGGAGTATGAGGTGTATGTATGTATGCCGGACGATGTGAAAGAGCGGGAGCTGGTATCGCAGGGATGCCGCATCATCAAGACGCCGATCAACCGCAGAGGGATCAATCCTTTAGAGGATTTGAAGTTATATCGCGCATATGGTAAGATAATGAAAGAGTTAAAGCC
>CAZUZZ010000302.1:0-2640 GCA_964625055.1 uncultured Bacteroides sp.
GAAGGGTTGATGATCGTGATGTCGCCTCCCGTAATACGGATGACAGAATTCTCGCCATACCCATTGGCATTGATTCCATCGTCCGTCGGCGCAATGTCGATCGTCCCTCCTGCAATTGTGATATCTACGGCCTCCATTCCCTCATAGCATTCCGAAACGGAAATATTTCCGGAGGCACCATAGAGAAAGCTTGTCTCTTCCTCATTGGACACGGTGATCCCGTCGTCTCCTGCCGCAATCGAAATGGCGGCATCCCGGACGCGCACACTGTCATTTGCGTGAATCCCATCCTCCGCCGCATGGATCGTGAGATTGCCTCCGGCGATCACCAAATCGTCGTTGCATACGATTCCATGCCGATACGCCGCATCTATCACAAGCTCTCCGGTTCCGTTGATCGTCAGATCATCCCGGGAATAGATTGCCCCGTCCGTATCCGAAGCAACGCTCTCCTCACTATACTGTCCGCCGGAAGATATGGTATTTTTCGTTCCGTCCGCCAGCGTCAGAAACACTTTATCCGCCTGCTCCACCCGGAGTGCAGCATCATCCTCACAGTGAAGCGTCACACCATCCAGAGCAATCCATATATCGTCGCTTTTTTCCGCATCGATCACAATGCTTCCGTCTGTGAGTTCACCGGTGAGAACATAATAACCCGCATAGGCAATACAGACGTTTCCGTCATAAACATAGGCTCCGTTTCCGTCGATCGTAGCTCCCTGGTCAGACAGCACGATTCTGGTGGCAGAGGAAACATTCCAATCCGCATCCAGATCCCTTGCCGTAAACATACCGTCGTTTACTTCCGCGCTCATGACAGACACAATGCCGAGAGATCTGCCGTTCAGCAACAGAACCGTGAGCACAATCGCGATAAGGACAGCCGCAATGCAAATGCTGTCAATTCTTTTATGTGTTGCCACAAAGTAACCTCCTTACCCCATGTAATCCCCGTTGTAGCTGACCAGAACCGCACTGTTTACTCCCTGCATTTCGGAGAGTGTATTAATAAAATCGGTATTGTCGTCTTTCAGGCGAACCTCCACGGTCAATTCCAGGCTGCCTTTCTGCGCGCTTTTACTCTTGACAGTGCACCGATTCGTCATCTCCTCAAGATAAGCCCTCGCCGCAGTCTCGCTGTCATGCCCATCGCATTGGATCACAACAATGTAAGGATTACAATGCGGTTTCTTGTTGACAAAGACAAGAAGCACCACGCCGACCAAAACGCTGCCGACCACAGCCAACGGAATCATGCCTGCTGCCAGTACGATACCGGCTGCGATTGCCCAGAACAGGAACGCAATGTCAAGCGGCTCCTTGATCGCCGTACGAAAACGAACGATGGACAGAGCGCCTACCATTCCCAGAGACAGCACTACATTGCTTGTCACCGCAAGAATCACCAGTGTGGTTATCATGGTCAACGCAATCAGTGTCACGCCAAAGCTGGAGGAATACATAACGCCCTGATAAGTCTTTTTGTAGACCAGAAAGATAAACATTCCCAGACAAAAAGCAAGTACAAGCGCCAGCAGCATATCAAAGAGACTGACTGCAGCTACATTTTCAAGAAAACTGGATTTAAAGATATCATTGAATGTCATAATTTTTCTCCTTTATCTCATCTATTTAACCGTAAATACGGCATTGTGCATATTTTGAAAAAGCAGTTACCCGCCGCCCGGGAAGCCGTACCGCATCACGAATAATGTCCGGCAGATAACTGTCCCACTTCACTTCCAGAATGATGGGCGCCTCCCCTGCCGGGATCGTGGGACAGTTCGGATTCAGAAAGTCACCACAGCAGGAACCCGTCCGAATATTGTAATCCAGCGTGACCCGCACATTACCGGGCCCAAAGATAAACGGCTCCCTCGTATAATCCACGACGGTTTTCGGCCGAAGCCCCTGCGTCCGCATTTTGACATACAACTCGTAAACCAGTTCCTCTGAACTGTCCGCCATCCAGTCCAGACTGCCATCCACGATATCCTGGGCCTGCACTGCTGTGAGATTAGCGCTCTGCTTATTCCCAAGACCGCCTATTTTACTTTTCTTTTCCAGATGAATCAGAGAAGTATCTTCATTATAATAGCGGATACGGAATTTCTCCCTGCGGCTGACACCGTCCAGTTTTTCCCGCAGCGCTTTATCAGCGGCATTATCAAAATACAGGCTTCGTATCAAATATTTGCCGTCAACCGCATGAGGATCAGGGGTTGTCACTGCCCGCAGACGCTGCCGCAGGACAAACAGATCCGCCTGATTGATCTCGTGTTTCCACTCATGTCGATAATCCATAGACCCTCCTTTATATTGCAATCAGTGGCAACAGCTGCCAAATCCTTTCATCTTGCTAATCTTACATTCCGGACGTGGAAAAATCGTGAAAAAATTGTGAAAATTCTGTGATATTTACTGTTTATTATAGATATGCTGCCGCTTTTGCCTTCATCGGGAAAACAATAAGCAATGTGCCGTTCTTCACTGAAATACTGGCTTCTTTTCCAATCAGCTCGTTACTCACTCCGAGCGGGTAGCTGTTTGTCAAAACAGCATCCTGCAGTTCATATTTTAACCCCTCCAACCATACTCCCTCCGCCCGATCCGAATGCGCAAACACGGACACATATC
>CAZUZZ010000303.1:0-2575 GCA_964625055.1 uncultured Bacteroides sp.
GGGCAGTGCCAAGACGAAAGAGACTTTAGAGAAAGTAAAGCAGGAGTTCGGCATAGAGGTGAGATCCTCCAATGAGGAGGTGGCGGCGGAGGCGCAGGTGCTTGTTCTGGCAGTGAAGCCGCAGTTTCTGGAGAGCGTGATCGCTCAGATCCGGGATGTGGTAAAACAGGACACTCTGGTTGTCAGCATAGCGGCAGGCAAGACACTCTCCTGGCTGGAGGAGGCTTTTTGCAGGCATATGAAGCTGGTGCGCTGTATGCCGAATACCCCTGCGCTCGTGGGAGCCGGGTGCACAGGCGTCTGTGTGAATGACGCGGTGGCGCAGGAGGAGATTCAGTACAGCCTCCGGCTGATGGCGAGCTTCGGCAGGGCGAGTCTGGTGGAGGAGCGGCTGATGGATGCGGTGGGTGCCGTGAGCGGTTCTTCTCCGGCCTATGTGTTTATGTTTCTTGAGGCGATGGCGGACGCTGCCGTGGCGGCGGGTATGCCGAGAACCCAGGCATATGAGTTTGCAGCCCAGGCAGTGTATGGCAGTGCGAAGCTTGCACTGGAGACCGGCAGACATCCCGGCGAGCTGAAGGATATGGTGTGTTCTCCGGGCGGCACTACCATAGAGGGCGTCAAGGTGCTGGAAGAGAATGGATTTCGCGGCGCGGTGATGGACGCACTGCTTGCCACGGTGGAAAAATCCCGGAGACTGTGAGTAGTTCAGCACGCGCCAATGAATGTCTGGCTGAACTGTGTTGGAATATCTTGTGTCTTGTAGAAAAATAGTAACAAAATATTGAAATAAATTCGGGCCAAATTGTATAAACTTGACAAAGAATAGGTGTTTTGCTAAAATAGTCCATACTTAATCGGATTGTAACATTTTTGTAACAATCGTAACTGTTTTGGAATATAAAAACATAGGTATGGTATGATGGAGGGGGATTTATGAGGAGAAGTTATAGGCTTCTGCTCGCCGTTTTGATTCTTGGAATAAGTTTATGCAGTGTGTCTCTGGAAACGCAGGCTACCAACCGAAAGGATATTCTGGATTCCATGAACGTTGGGGTATCCCAGATCGTAGATCCTACGGGGAAGTCGGCGGATGAGAAGGCGCTTCAGGAACTGACAGAGCTGTCAGAAGCTAATGGCGTCGAGAGAGAGACGGATCTGGTCATGGCCAATGTGCAGGTGGCAATGAATGTGCGTGCGGAGGCCGATGAGGAATCCGACAAGGTAGGTCTGCTCTACAAAGACTGCGGCGGCAGGATATTGGAAAGAAAAGACGGATGGACAAGGATCAGGAGCGGCGATCTCGTTGGCTGGGCCAGCGACGATTATCTGCTCTTTGGTGAAGATGCGGAGACCCTGGCAAATGAAGTGGGAAACCTCATTGTCCAGATCGAGACTGATACTCTCTGCGTGAGGCATGAGCCTGACGGAGAAGCGGATGCGGTGGGCTTCATTCCCAGAGACGAGGAGCTGGAGATCATAGAGGTGCTGGACGATGACTGGATCAGCGTCGACTATGAAGGTGAGACGGGCTATGTCTCGTCGGAATTCGTGGATATTGATTTCCATATTGACGAGGGAGAGACGCTCGTAGCGATCAAAAAGAGAGAAGAGGAAGAACGCCAGGCGAAGCTGACCGCCAACAGAGGCGCAGTGGTAGTGGGCGGCGACGATACCAGACTTCTGGCGGCGCTGATCTACTGTGAGGCCGGCATAGAAACGTATAACGGAAAGCTGGCGGTGGGCGCTGTGGTCATGAACCGCGTCAGGAGTGCTGCTTATCCCAATACGGTATCGGGTGTTATTTTTGCATCCGGGCAGTTTACGCCCGCGCTCAACGGTAAGGTGGCGAGGGTGTATGCCGGAGATATTCCGGAGAGCTGCTGGGAGGCGGCCAGAGCCGCGATCAACGGAGAGACCAACGTGGGCGATGCGACTCACTTCAGACGCGCCGGAAACCATGATGGTCTGTTGATCGATAGGCAAGTCTTTTGGTAGTGTCGCAGGATGATAACCCTTGCTACTTTGGGGATAATATAATATAATAACCGCAGAAGAGAAACAAGCGGCTGCGAAAGCGCGGTCTGCGGGTCTGGATGGTATAGGCCGGGAGGAAAGTGGAAGTGATGGAGTTACAGACTTTGAATATGACGATGATCTGGCTGATCGTTCTCGTGGTGCTGGTCGTCATAGAGCTTTTGACAATGGGTCTTACGACAGTTTGGTTTGCCGGGGGTGCGCTGATGGCGACGATCGCCTCTCTCGTGCACGCGCCGGTGGTGATCCAGATCATACTGTTTCTTGCGACCTCGGCTCTGCTTTTGTATTTCACGCGGCCTGTCGCGGTGAAATATTTTAACAAGGACCGGGTGCGGACCAATGCGGAGAGTCTGGTGGGCCGGCAGGCGATCGTGATCAGTGAGATCGACAATCTGCAGGGAATCGGACAGGTCAACGTGGGCGGTATGGAATGGTCTGCCAGGACGAGGACGGACGGGGTAACACTGCCGGTAGGCACTGTGGTGATCGTATTTGCCATAGACGGCGTGAAGCTGATCGTGGAAGAGAAGAGAGA
>CAZUZZ010000304.1:0-2570 GCA_964625055.1 uncultured Bacteroides sp.
GCTAAGCCCGGCTTCGTGGTGTACTATACAAACTACTCCATGGCGATAGATTCCGATATCTCCGGTCTGACCGAGCTATCCTGAACCCATAGTTCTGCAGGCGGATCAGTTCCCCGAAACAGCTGCCTGATCCACCTGCAGATTTACGCCGTCCGACGTGACTGTGACCGTCCCCTCATCCGTATAGTATGCGCCGCATCGACAGGCCTCCAAAAGAGTCAGCGTCTCCTCCTCCACCCGGCTCCGCTCCGCTCCGGCTGTGAGGACAGCATACTTTGGATGCACTTTCACAAACAGATCCCGTAGTCTCTTATTATAATCCCCGTGGTGCGGCATTTTGATCAGATCACAGCTCCGTGGCAGATGCGTGGATTCCAAAAACTCCTCTGTCCGCTGTTTCTGGGCATCCCCCATCAGAAGGATCTCATTTCTATTGCAAGTAACGCGTGTTATCAATGAATAGTTATTATCATTATCGTAGGATGCCTCACCGGGTGCATCCACATAAAACTCTATTCCTTCCAGCGAAAACTGGTAACTCTCCCGCAGCCGTCTGCTCTCCGTTTCCGTCTCCTGCAAAGCTTCCATAAGTGCAAGATAAGGTTCCGAATCCTCCTGATAGTCCGGCATCAGCACACAGCCCACCTCATAGCGCTGCAGCAATTTGTCCGCACTGCCGATGTGATCCTTGTCAAAATGACTTAAGACCAGATACTCGATCCGTTCCGTCTGCAGACCATCCAGAAATGCACAGATCATCTCCTGATCGTCTTCATCCGCCGCATCGTTCACCACCACGCTCTCCCCCGCCTGAATCACGATACAGTCCGATTTCCCCGTATCCAGAAAGGTCATTTTTAACAGGGCCTGGGACTCCTCTTTCCCGCAGCCGCAAAGCGCTGCCGTCAGCCAAAGCATGAGCAGAACAGAACGCCATCTCACTCTCATCGCGACGCCCCCTCTTTCTTTTTGCGCTTCTTTCTCCGCTTCCTTTTCTTTTTCTTTACCCGCTTAACCTTTTTCCCTTTTTTCGGCCCATCCGGTAACAGATGTAATTTTTTGGCAACAGCAACGAGCATCATGCCTTTCGGGAATGCCAGAAGCTCCTCCTCCTCCACGCCGCCGATCAAAAGTAAAACCGCCCCGTAAACACAGACCCCCACTCCGATCGCCACAAGCAGCACCACACGGCTCACAGGCAAAAGCAGTATCAGCCCATGATAGATCCCGAAGGCTGCCGCCCCCATCACAGCCGCCGCAAAGCCCGGCTTTACAAAAAGCTTCACCACATCCATACGGTATTCCAGATGCTTTCTCACGGAGATCTGGTTCAGCACGCAAACCACCAGAGAATAAATGATATTGGCTAATGCAAGAGCATAGAGATCCAGATCCGTGTACAGCAAAAGCGCGATCAGCCCCGCCACCTGGATCACCAACGCTATGGCTGCGTGGATCACCGGCGTATTGACCTTGCCGATGCCCTGCAGTATCGCATTGGTCAGAGTAGAGAGGCCGTAAAGCACAATGGTGACGGCAAGCGCCGCCAGAAGCCCTGATGCGATATCCAAAGATTCTTTCTGGGGAAAGATAAACTGCATGATAGGTTTCGGCAGCACCGCCATTCCCACCGCCGCCGGAATCGCGATGAGCATCGTCATCTGTACAGCCCGTGCCGCCTGTTTTCTGGTCTGTGCCAGAGTCCCCCTCACATAGGAGGCCGCTACGTTCGGAATAATAGCAGAGGACATGGCAGAGGCGATCGCCACAGGAATATTCACCACCGCCACCGCCTGGGTCGCAAAGATCCCGTAATGATTACTTGCCAGCACCGCGTCCACTTTCTTAAAATCCATGGCATGATAATAGATGGTCATATTGACCACCGTAGTGCAGTTATAGATAAAGGTGCTGAGAATAAAGGGGGTAACGATGGTAAAGATTACCTTAAAGATCTCCCGGTAAGTCTCCTCATGCCGGGTTCGGTCCCGCTCCACCCTTCTTTTGATGATTCCGCTGTTTAGCCGGTACATCCCGAACATAAACAGAAGGCCGATCAGAACGCCGGCGCCGGTTCCAAGCGCCGAGCCCGCCGAGCCGTAGATTGCCCGTCCGGTAAGATCATCCTCAGATGCCAGACTGATCAGAAGTTTGGCCGCTCCTATGCTGACAGACGCATTCAGGATCTGCTCCAGAACCTGAGATATGGAGGTGTGCAGCATAGAACCGTGAGCCTGAAAAAAGCCGCGTAACACGCCAAGAAAACCCGAAAAAAAGATCGTCGGCGAAAGCACTCTGAGAGCCACCACCGCATTGGGATTCTTTCTTACCAGATAAGGCGCTCCCACAAAGGTCAAAATCGAGGCAATTCCTCCTACTATCAGCACATAAAGAAGTGCACAGACGAAAACCTTCTGTGCATTCCTGAACTCCCTGAAAGCAAGCCTCTGCGCGATCACCTTGGAAATCGCAGAGGGAATGCTGTAGGAAGAAATCAACAATATAATTGTATAAATATTGATCGCCGCACTGTAATACCCGTTTCCCTCGATTCCGATGATGGAAAGGAG
>CAZUZZ010000305.1:0-2545 GCA_964625055.1 uncultured Bacteroides sp.
GTCCCAGACCAACCTTACGGGTGTCTGCCACGGAACCGGGAATACAGAATGCCTGTAAGCCCTCGCCGATCGCTGCTGCAGCGTCAGCCGCCTTCTTGCAGTCCTTCTTGATCGCGATCGCAGCGCCTACTGTGTAAGCCCAGCATGCATTCTCAAAACAGATAGGCTGGATCTTCTTCACCTGCTCATACACGTCTAAGCCGGCGTCTTTTGTGATTTTCTCGGCTTCTTCGATAGAAGAAATACCATAACTGCTCAATACGGAATTGATCTTATCAATTCTTCTCTCATATGATTCAAATAAAGCCATTTTATTTTAATCCTCCTGTTTGTATTAAAGAATTCCGAGCCTGCGAAGCAGTGCTCGCGTAGTTAATTCCGCAGGAATTTACTACAGTTATTCGCATCTGGGATCAATGATCTTTACAGCATCGTCTACACGGCCATACTGACCACAAGCCTTCTCATACGCTGTGTTAGGGTCATCACCCTTCTTGATAAAGTCAGTCATCTTGCCAAGGCTTACAAACTTGTAACCGATGATCTCGTCGTTCTTATCAAGTGCAATGCCTGTCACATAACCCTCAGCCATCTCAAGATAACGGGGGCCTTTCTTAAGAGTACCGTACATCGTACCCACCTGACTTCTCAAGCCCTTACCAAGATCCTCAAGACCTGCGCCGACCGGAAGTCCTTCCTCGGAGAATGCAGACTGTGTACGACCGTATACGATCTGCAAGAACAGCTCTCTCATAGCGGTGTTGATCGCATCACACACCAGATCCGTGTTGAGCGCTTCCATAACCGTCAGACCCGGCAGGATCTCGGAAGCCATAGCTGCGGAGTGCGTCATACCGGAACATCCGATGGTCTCTACGAGAGCCTCCTGAATAATTCCCTCCTTCACATTCAGGGTCAGCTTACAAGCACCCTGCTGAGGAGCACACCAGCCTACGCCGTGTGTCAGACCGGAAATGTCTTTCACTTCCTTCGCCTGCACCCACTTTGCCTCCTCGGGGATAGGAGCACAGCCATGATGAACGCCCTGTGCCACTGTACACATTTCTTCAACTTCTTTTGAATAGATCATGTGATAACTCCTTTCGATTATGTATTGATTATTTGATAACAGGTCTAAACGCCTGTCATAACCGCTGGTTCTATTTTCTCATATCAGGAGAAAAAAATCCAGATGTTTGTGAATAATTTCTCCATTTTGCATGGCAGAACTGTTAACCCATAAAATACTCTGAGATATCGAAGCTGTTGAGCATGGCAAGGCCGTTCTCCTCCCTGCACTCCAACCAGCTGGCGCTGCATCTGGTCCAGCTGCGCAGCGAATAGTTAAACAGCTCCTCCGTACACCGGCAATGCGGATCATTTTTATCCAGATTGCGCAGAATACATTTCTCACATGGCGTGTCTCTGTTTTGCAGCGCTCTGTAACAGGTGTCGCCGATCTTTACATCCGGTGAATCTATCACAACTTTTTTATTGATAAAGCTGATCTCATAGGTATCGGGGTTCACCACATATACAAAGCTGTCCATATTGTCAAAGATAGCGATCTGCGCTACAAAATTCTGCAGTCTGTCCATCAGGCCGATCTGGAGGATATTCGCCTCCATGAGCCGGAAGAGGGAACGAATCTCCTCCATTTCACTTTTACTCAGCTCCATCTGCACATCTTCGTGGTTCTCAAAAACGATGGCGCCCTGGAACTCTCCCTTAGAAGTCAGCGGATAATAGAGCATACTCTTGATGCCCTCCGCCCGGAAATAATCATGCATTTCCTCCGCTGTCAGATCATAGTCATGGATCATGGTCACACCAGGGAAAGAGGCATAGAGGATCTCATTCACAACCCTCTTTAACTCATAATGCTCATCGCTTTCTTTTCCTGTTGCATAGCTCTTCACGGTAAACTGTATCGAACGGGAAATGGGCAGCGAGTCATTACCACAGATATAGCCTCTGTGGAACTGGTACTTCGCTGTCATCAGCTCTATGGCGGACTTCAGTGCAGACTCAAGCACTCTGTCCTCAAACAGAAGCTGCATGACCTGATCCTCGATATTTCTTTCATAATCCAACGTCTTCGACATATCGTAGCCGACTTTTCTGTTGGCGTGATAGACCGTGGTGGAAGCGGCATGATAGACACGGTAGCCGTCTTTACCGTTTGCCTTGACCGTATATACCGCTCTGTCAGCCTTCTCGAAGAGCGTCTCAAAAGTATCTCCATGGTAGGGATAAATGGCCACACCCACACTACAGGTCACATGAATAGGCTGTCCCTCAAAATCCAGATCATATTTTACATTCTTTACGACGTTGCCTGCCATCTCATCCGCATCGGAGATCGTAGACAGATTTTTCATATAGACGATAAATTCATCACCGCCGATACGGCCGATGATATCGCCTCCCTTAAACATCTCATTCAGGATCTCGGCTGTCTTCTCCAGAAGCTGATCCCCGTGTGCGTGACCCAGAAGATCGTTGGCCTCCTTAAAGTTATCCAGATCAATGATCATCAGCGCAC
>CAZUZZ010000306.1:0-2521 GCA_964625055.1 uncultured Bacteroides sp.
ATGGGTAATCTTATGAATGCAGCCGCAGATCTCGGGGTGAGCAGCTGTTGGATTCACCGGGCGAAGGAGGAATTTGAGTCACCGGAAGGGAAGGAAATTCTGAAGGATCTGGGTATTGAAGGGGATTACGAAGGAATCGGTCATGTGATTCTTGGATACGCGGCAGAACCTCCCAAGGAAGCCGCGCCGAGAAAAGAGGATTATGTTTATTTTGCCAGGTGATCAAAATGATAGAAAAATTGACAGGAAGTTATAGGAGGCAGATATGTTAGAGATTGGAACAGCAGCACCGGCATTTGAACTGCCGGATCAGAATGGTATCATGCACACCTTGGAAGAATACAAGGGCAAAAAGGTTATTTTGTATTTTTATCCCAAGGACAATACGCCGGGATGTACCAAACAGGCCTGCGGCTTTTCGGAGAGATACCCACAGTTTCAGGAAAAGGGAGCCGTTGTGATCGGGATAAGCAAAGACACGGTTGCCTCTCATAAAAAATTTGAAGAGAAATACGGGCTGGCATTTACTTTGTTGGCGGATCCGGAGCGGAAGGTCATCGAGGCATACGATGTGTGGAAGGAAAAGAAAAATTACGGTAAGGTCTCGATGGGAGTCGTACGCACCACATATTTGATCGATGAGAATGGAATCATTATTAAGGCTAACGATAAGGTGAAAGCGGCAGATGACCCGGAGAAGATGCTGGGTGAAGTGTAATGAAGATCATTCTTTCACCGGCTAAGAAGATGAATGTGGATACGGATTCGCTTGCAATACAGGGAATGCCCGTATTTTTAGAGCAACAAACGGAAGAGATTTTAACCTGGATGAAGTCGAAATCCTATGCGGAGCTGAAAAAACTCTGGAATTGTAATGACAAGATTGCAGAACAGAATTTTGACAGATTGCAGCATATGGATCTCCAAAAACGGCTGACACCGGCGGTGCTTTCGTATGAAGGCATCGCCTATCAGTATATGGCGCCTGCGGTGTTTGAGAGCGGACAGCTTGACTATGTGCAGGAGCATCTTCGGATCTTATCTGCCTTTTATGGAGTGCTTAAGCCGATGGATGGCGTGACGCCGTACAGATTGGAAATGCAGGCCAGGGCGGCTATTGCCGGATATAAAGATCTGTATGATTTTTGGGGAGCCGGATTGTATGAGGAAGTTCGGGATGATTCGGGTATTATTATCAATCTGGCGTCAAAGGAGTATGCAAAGTCCATTGAAAAGTATCTGAAAGTGGAGGATACCTATATTACGGTTACATTCGGAGAGATGTCCGGCGGCAGGATCGTCACCAAGGGGACTTACGCAAAGATGGCCAGAGGTGAGATGGTGCGGTTTATGGCGGAAAGCAATGTTGAAGATCCGGAAGATATGAAGAAATTTGACAGGCTGGGATATATTTACAGAGATGAGTTGTCGTCTGAGACGGAGTATGTGTTTGAAAGGCGGAAGCATTGACAGATTATGATGTGAAGTGAACCAGAGCGGGATGTGAGGAGAAAGCTATGAAGCGCTTGAGCGAGAGAACTGCGGGATTTACAGATTCCGTGATACGAAGAATGACGAGAGTGTCCAACCAATACGATGCGATCAACCTGTCGCAGGGCTTCCCGGATTTTGACCCACCGAAGGAGATCACAGACAGACTGGCTGAGATCGCGGGAATCGGCCCGCATCAATATGCGCTGACCTGGGGGGCGCAGAATTTCAGGGAGGCGTTGGCGAAGAAGCAGGAGCATTTTTACGGCATGAAAGTGGATCCTGACAGTGAGATCGTGGTGACCTGCGGAAGCACGGAAGCGATGATGGCGGCTATGATGTCGGTGTGCAATCCGGGTGACAAGGTTGTCATATTTTCTCCCTTCTATGAAAATTACGGTGCGGACACCATTCTGTCCGGCGCGGAGCCGATTTATGTACCGCTGAAGCCGCCCGCGTTTACCTTTGACGGGGACGAGCTGGAAGCGGCGGTGAAGCAGCCGGGCGTGAAAGCGTTGATTCTGTGTAACCCGTCCAATCCCTGCGGCAAGGTTTTTACCGTGGAGGAATTGAAGCTGATCGCAGAGCTTGCTATAAAATATGACATATATGTCATAACGGATGAAGTGTATGAGCACATTGTGTATCGGCCCTATGCACATACCTGTATTGCCATGCTGCCGGGTATGCGGGAGAGAACCATCATCTGCAATTCCCTCTCCAAGACATATTCTATTACTGGCTGGCGGCTCGGTTTTGTCATGGCTTCCCCGGAGATCACCGATAGAGTGAAAAAGGTTCATGATTTTCTGACAGTGGGGGCAGCGGCACCGCTGATGGAGGCGGCTGTGGTGGGATTGCAGTTCCCGGATTCTTATTATGAGGGCCTGCGGGAGCATTATACCCATATGAAGAAGCTGTTTACGGAAGGGCTGCAGGAGATCGGCCTGCGGTTTACAGACCTGCAGGGTGCCTATTATGTGCTGGTAGATATCAGTGAATTTGGATATGAGAGCGATCTGCTTTTCTG
>CAZUZZ010000307.1:0-347 GCA_964625055.1 uncultured Bacteroides sp.
GACTTGATACCACGGTTATCATCCCCTGGCTGAAAGAAAATTTTGACTATGAGGTGATCTGCGTGTGCGGTAACTGCGGACAGGCAGAGGAGTTGGACGGTCTGGAGGAGCGCGCACTCTCAAGCGGCGCATCCAAGCTCTACATAGAAGATCTTACCGATGAATTCTGCAACGATTTCATCGTTCCCTGCGTACAGGCGCACGCGGTTTACGAGAACAAATATCTGCTGGGCACTTCCATGGCAAGGCCCGTCATCGCAAAGAAGCTTGTGGAGATCGCACGCAAGGAAGGCGCTACCGCTATCTGCCACGGCGCAACCGGCAAGGGCAACGACCAGATCCGTTTT
>CAZUZZ010000307.1:357-2511 GCA_964625055.1 uncultured Bacteroides sp.
GGCGCTGGCTCCCGACTTAAAGATCATCGCTGCATGGCGTAATGAGAAATGGACCTTAAACTCCCGCGAGGAGGAGATCGAATACTGCCGCCAGCACGGCATCAATCTTCCTTTCTCTGCTGATTCCAGCTACAGCCGTGACCGCAATCTGTGGCACATCAGCCACGAGGGTCTGGAGCTGGAGGATCCTGCCAACGAGCCTAACTATGAGCATCTGCTGGTACTTGGCACCACACCTGAGAAGGCTCCCGATGAAGGCGAATATGTCACCATGACCTTTGAGAAGGGTATCCCCACCTCCGTCAACGGTAAAAAGATGAAGGTAGCGGATATCATCGCTGCCCTGAATGAGTTGGGCGGCAAGCACGGCATCGGCATCGTGGATATCGTGGAGAACCGCGTAGTGGGCATGAAATCCCGCGGCGTATATGAAACGCCCGGCGGCACGATCCTCTACGAAGCGCATCAGCAGCTGGAGGAGCTGATCTTAGACCGCGACACCTACGCGCTGAAAGCGGATCTTGGCAATAAATTTGCTCAGGTCGTATATGAGGGCAAATGGTTCACACCGCTTCGCGAAGCGCTGCAGGCATTCATCGAATCCACACAGCGCTATGTGACCGGCGAAGTGAAGTTTAAGCTGTATAAGGGAAATATCATCAAGGCAGGCACTACCTCACCTTACTCTCTCTACAATGAGAGCATCGCCTCCTTTACCACCGGAGATCTCTACGATCACCACGATGCGGAGGGCTTTATCAATCTCTTCGGTTTATCCTGTAAGGTTCGCGCCATGAAAATGCAGGAGCAGGGTGAAAGGTTACTCTAAAGACTATGAATTCATTTGATATCATCATTCTATATGTCGTTGCTGTCAACGTGATCAGCTTCCTGATGATGGGAATAGATAAGCGAAAGGCCGTCAAACGGGCCTTTCGCATTCCTGAATCTACACTATTTGTACTGGCCATCATAGGCGGCAGCATCGGCGCTATCGCGGGTATGCATCTGTTCCGCCACAAGACAAGACACTGGTATTTCCTCTACGGAATGCCGGTGATTTTGGCTTTACAGATCATTTTGATCCTCGCAGTGCTCTTCTCGCCGATCGAATTAAACTTTTGGTGACCCGATCGAGCGAAAAAAGCTTCGCTCGATCACGAGATTTGCTTCGCAAACTCGGCATTATAAAGTCACGATCACGCCGCCGTCGTTGGCATACATACTGCTGACCCCGGCGGTATCCATGATCAAAACATTGCGGTAGGACGCCCGCTTTTCCATCAGACTGCGCATATACTGCGCCCGTTCCGGACAATTACAGTGAGTGATCATCAGCGTTCTCTCCTCCGGTTTTTCCACATCATCCAAAATGCAGTCCGCCATCCTGGCAAGGGCTTTGTTCACACCAATGGCCTGCCCTTTCTGTTCGATCACGCCCCGGTTTCCCACCATCACAGGCTTGATATTCAAGGTGGAGGCTACCAGCGCTTTCACGCCGCTCAAACGCCCGTTTTTCCGAAGAGTCTCCAGATTATCCAGCACAAAATAGGTACGCATCTTGCGCTTGAAGGTCTCTACCGCTTTCACGGTCTCCTCGAACGTAAGCCCCGCCTCCTTGCAGGCAACGATCTTCTCTGCCAACTGTGTTTCGCCACAGCTCGCAGACTCCGAATCCACCACATGGATCTTCTTGTCTCCGTAGGTTTCCACATAGAGCTTTCTGCCAAGCTCTGCGCTGTTATAGCTGCCGCTCAGATGGGAGGAAAGCGTCACCACATAGACCTCCTCCGCCTCATCATGATAGGCCTCCTTATATTTTTCCGGGGAAGGGCAGGAAGATTTCGGACAGAGCGGATAATCCGCCACCTTTTTTAAGAACGTCTTCTGATCAAAGCTCTCATCGTCCTCTATCACATAATCTCCCACTTCCAGACCCAGCGAGACGATTTGGAATCTGCTGTCTCTTTTATAGTTTTCCGGCAGCTCGCAGCAGCTGTCCACCACAATCTTATAACCCATAAAGCCTCCACAACCTTTTCACATAGTTTCCATTACTACTTATACTATCATAGAATACCCAATTATGCAAATTAGAAATATACATTGCAAAGAAGAAACAATTATTTTACAATCAAAGATATCAATCAGAAT
>CAZUZZ010000308.1:0-2495 GCA_964625055.1 uncultured Bacteroides sp.
ACATCTTTGTATATCGTCCGAAAAAGCATCGGCACTTGCGGCAATAATGGGAATACGCTTCGCATCATCACGGTCCAGAGCCCGTATTGCTGAAGCGGCCTCCAGTCCGTTCATAACCGGCATTCGGATATCCATCAGGATAGCTTTATAGAATCCCTCCGGCGACTGCATGAACTTATCCACACAAATTTTACCATCTTCCGCATGTTCGGGGGACAGGCCGATTTCGGAAAGCAACGCACCTGCAATTTCCCAGTTCAATTCATTATCCTCGGCCACCAGAATACGTTCGCCGTCGAATGTATTCGGACCTTCCCCAACAGCCTTCTCTTCTTTTATTTTATTCAAATTATAGTACAGCGTGGACTTAAACAACGGCTTGACAACAAAAGCGTCGACGCCCGCCTGCCGTGCTTTTTCCTCTACCTCGCTGTTATCGGCCGCAGAGATCATCATAATATGAGGCGCCGTACCGTATCTGTTTCGGATCTCACGGGCTATTTCAACGCCATCTTTCCCGGGAAGTCTCCAATCTGCAAGAATAACCTCATAGTCATTGCCTTTCTGATGCTGTTCCTCAATCATCTCCAATGCGGCCTGTCCGTTCAGGGCACACTGCGCATGAATGCCGATGGACTCCAGTGTAGCCAGCGTGTATTCACAAAACAACTCGTCATCATCTATAACCAGCGTTCTCCAGGAGGGAATATTAATTTCCTCCTCGGGCAGAATCGCCGCCTCCATATCAAACGACACATGGAATGTGCTTCCCTTTTCCTGATCGCTTTCCACCTGAATAGACCCTTCCATCGCGTCAATGATATGCTTGGTAATACTCAGCCCGAGTCCTGCGCCGTGAATCTGCTGGATACGGGCGTTATCCTCGCGCGCGAACGCCACAAAGAGTTTGTCCTGGAACTCCTCGCTCATACCGATACCATCGTCACTGACGATCAGATGAATCCGGACATAAGCGTCTCCCTTTTCCGACGGTGTCTGGTACACATCCAACAGTATTGTACCGTCTTCCGGCGTAAATTTTATCGCATTTTCCAGAAGATTATGAAGCACCTGCCCCAACCGCACACCGTCACCCCATACGGTTTCCGCAATAATATCATGTACATGGAGATTAAAACGCTGATTCTTTTCCCGCGAACCGGGTATTATGATATTGACAGCATTGTGTATCAGCTCCGGCATCAAAATCTGCTCCACATTCAATATCAGTTTGTCGTTTTCGATTTTGGACATATCCAGTATATTATTGATGATCGCGAGCAGCTGTTTCCCGGATGCAGAAATTTTGCGCAGGCAGGATTCCACCTTTCTGGTATCGTCTATATTCGCGGCGGCAACTTCCGTCATGCCCATGATCCCGTTCATGGGCGTACGGATGTCGTGGCTCATGTTGGAGAGAAATTCATTCTTCGCTCTGTTGGCGCGTTCAGCGCTATTCTTCGCTTCTCTTATTTCCCTGACCTGCCGACGTGTCATCTGAATATAGCATATGAATACAATGATAAACAGGGAAAGGATGAAAATGCCGTTTCTCAGTGCGGCAACGGTCCACTTATCCCCAAAGCTTTTGATCGTTTCATCCAAATCATCGTAAGGCATGGAAAGAATAAGATACCACTCTGAATAAGGCAGGCTCCTGCCGTACACCTGCCGTCTGCCGTCCTCTAAATACACTTCTTTTGCGTAGTTCTCACCCTTCGACATAGCGGCCTTTAATCCCTCGGTATATTCCGTCAGCTCCCGCTGTGTCTGGCCGTTCCCCGCCCCGGTATAATAGCGTTTTTCGACTCCATCAAAATAATTGCTTTCATTCCTCGCATCACTTTGTATGATGACCAGACCATCTCGTCGGATCACAAAATAGACCATGGAATCCGACAACTCCGCAGAAAGCGTTTCCGCTATGTATTCCATCGGAAAGCCCGCTACAAGGGACATACTTTTCCTGCCGTCCGGCAATTCGTATACCATAGGAACACTCAGTAAAATATCGTGTTCATCCGCTTGATTCGTCCCCATTATCATGCGTTCTTCACCGTTTTTGATCGCATTCATAAAAGTAGTGGAATCAATCTCCCCAATATCCTCCCCATACAGAAGTTCAAAGGTACCGTCCTCCATGCAAAAAGCAAGCCGGTCAAAACCCCTTGCCTTTGCATTATGGGATAGGAGACTGCTTACCTGTACATATCCGTTTAGCTGATTAGGCGCAATATCATTGACAAGCCCCTTCACCTCTGACAAGCGCAGTTCCATGATCGTTGCGAAATGCAAAGTCGTCTGTTCGCTCATTCCGGCCATATAGATCTCTCCGATTTCGTTTATTACCTTGGTGCTCTTTGCATCCATGTCTTTCACCTGCCAGACAAAAGCACCACTGCATAATACGATTACAATAATAAGACTTACAGCCAGAAAACGAATTGTTTTATGACGCATATGTCAAATACCCCCCCCCACGAAAAATCTGCATA
>CAZUZZ010000309.1:0-2495 GCA_964625055.1 uncultured Bacteroides sp.
GTCACAGCCATTCAGAAATGTGCGGCTGATCATGTGTCCGAGACCACGATCTCAGTGGTGCAGCTTCCCAACGATGAGATGAAAGGCAGGATTATCGGTAGAGAGGGACGTAATATCAGAACTCTTGAGACGATGACCGGTGTGGATCTGATCATTGATGATACGCCCGAGGCAGTTATTCTTTCCGGCTTTGATCCGATCCGAAGAGAAGTAGCCAGGATCGCACTCGAAAAGCTGATCGTGGACGGGAGAATCCATCCGGCCAGGATCGAGGAGATGGTCGAGAAGGCGCAGAAGGAAGTCGAGGTCATGATCAAAGAGGAGGGCGAAGCAGCCACCCTCGAGGTCGGTGTACATGGTATTCATCCGGAGTTGGTGAGATTGCTTGGTAAGATGAAGTTCAGAACCAGTTATGGTCAGAACGCATTAAAGCATTCCATTGAGGTGGCACAGCTTTCCGGACTTCTGGCAGCGGAAATGGGACTGGATGTCAGGATGGCGAAGCGTGCAGGTTTGCTGCATGATATCGGTAAGTCTGTGGATCATGAAATGGAAGGTTCCCATATCCAGCTGGGTGTAGAACTGTGTAGGAAGTATAAGGAAGGCCCGGTGGTCATCAATGCGGTAGAGTCTCACCATGGCGACGTGGAAGCACAGACTTTGATCGCTTGTCTGGTGCAGGCGGCAGATACGATTTCTGCAGCGAGACCGGGAGCAAGAAGAGAAACATTAGAGACATATACAACAAGACTGAAACAATTAGAAGACATCACAAACAATTTCAAAGGTGTGGACAAATCTTTTGCTATTCAGGCAGGTAGAGAGATTCGTGTAATGGTAGTTCCGGAACAGATCAACGATTCTGATATGGTGCTGCTCGCAAGAGATATTTCCAAGCAGATTGAAGCTGAATTGGAATATCCCGGACAGATCAAGATAAATGTGATCCGTGAAAGCCGCGTCATAGACTATGCTAAATAGTACAAAAAACCCCGCAGAGTATTCTGTGGGGTCTTTTTTGTTGGCAAATTTGCCATAAAATTTTCTCATGAGGGGAGAAAATTATGACATCTGCATACTTGTGAAATGAGCGCATTTATAGTAGAATGAATAACAGTGTATGATTGTATACAATTATTCAATAATATTATAACAGCGATACAGGAGGGAATCATGAAACCGTACAAAGAGATGTCCAGAGAGGAACTTGAAACACAGAAGGTCGAGTTGGAGAAGCAGTTTGCGGATGCTAAGGGAAAGGGCTTACAGCTGGATATGTCCAGAGGAAAACCTGAGCCGGCGCAGCTGGATATGGGAATGGCCCTTTTGGACGTTTTAAAATCCGATTCGGATATGAAATGTATGGAGGGGATAGATACCAGAAACTATGGTCTGTTGGATGGCATCACGGAGGCAAAGCATCTTATGGCTGATGTGATGGATGTTCCGGCGGAAAATGTGATTGTCTTTGGAAATTCCAGCCTCTCAATCATGTATGATATGGTTTCCCGCTCTGTCACTCACGGCGTTATGGGATCTACGCCCTGGTGTAAATTAGATAAGGTAAAGTTTTTATGTCCGGTACCGGGATATGACAGGCACTTTGCGATCACACAGCATTTCGGTATTGAGATGGTAACGATTCCTATGACATCCGACGGACCGGATATGGATCTGGTGGAAAAGTATGTATCCGAGGATGAGACGGTGAAGGGCATCTGGTGTGTGCCCAAGTATTCTAACCCGTCAGGTATCACCTACTCGGACGAGACGGTAAAGAGATTTGCGTCGCTTAAACCAGCGGCGAAGGATTTCCGTATCTATTGGGATAATGCCTACGCGGTGCATCATCTCTATGAGGATAAGCAGGATACCCTTCTGGAGATTCTGAGTGAGTGCGAGAAAGCAGGCAATCCGGATATTGTCTATGAGTTTTGCTCCACCTCCAAAATTTCCTTCTCAGGTGCGGGCATAGCGGCAATGGCATCCTCCCCGGCGAATCTGGCGGATATCAAGAAAACCTTAACGCTGCGGACGATCGGCTATGATAAGGTGAACCAGCTGCGCCATGCCAGATTTTTCAAGAATGTGGAGGGAATGCTGGCTCATATGAAGAAACACGCGGATATCATACGGCCGAAATTTGAGGCTGTGCTCTCCGTGCTGGAGGAAGAGTTGGGCGGTCTGGGCCTTGGGGAATGGACGAAGCCGCTGGGCGGTTATTTCATCTCCTTTGATGCGATGGAGGGCTGCGCGAAAGAGATCGTGGCAAAGTGTAAGGAGGCAGGCGTGGTGCTGACCGGCGCGGGAGCAACCTTCCCTTACGGCAAGGATCCAAAAGACAGCAATATCCGTATTGCTCCGACCTATCCGACTGCGGAGGAGATGGCTGCGGCCACAGACATATTCGTGCTGTGCGTTAAGTTAGTCAGTGTAGAGAAGCTGTTACAGCAGTTGTAAAATAAAAAGAAATATATTGTGAAAGATATAGTTTC